>NZ_DATCTU010000033.1 GCF_036567765.1 Pseudobacteroides sp. | reverse complement strand
TATACTTTATCTGGCCCTGCAAGCTATATAATGCGACTTACGCAGAATTTCCATTTTACCTTATCCGAAATTACAATTATGTACAATGAAAAATATTTGCAACACTAATGACCTAAATTAATATTTGGTTTATCTTTATATCACGTATTACAGTTCAATAATTGGAATACTATCAAGTATTACATTTTGATCAGATTAATGTCTTCTGTATGTGCAAGCAGGCGACGAAGCCAACACTAAGCTTTACCGACAATAAATATCAGTTCTTCATTTTATTAATTATAAAGAACATTTTGATAAAAATTCCCCAAAAGACTTTGGTAAAGAGCCTCTTTTAATTTCTGGCTCACAGTATGTTTTGTAAAGTGATTTTATTCTCTTCTTAACTAAAGCATTATTTTGATTATTTAAACTTAAATATCCTAAAAGTAAACAGTATTCAAAACCAATTAATTGGACTTTCTCAAGTTCATTTAATTCTCTAATTGCACTCATTACAGAACCATCTCTTGAAGAACAAAACGGTATCTTATGATATGCAGCATATGCTAAGGTAAACACATCACCGCGATTATATGATGGATTATCTTTTAATATTAAGCTCTTTCTCTCATAATCAAATAAGTCATATCTAGCAATTGAATTAAATATTTCGTTGTAGATTGGATCACTATTATAAAGGTTACCTTCACTCACAATCGTTAAGTTTTTACCAATGAATTGTGTTAAATATTTTTCTCTAACATCTCCAACCTCAAGCATCACAGCCTCATGAACTTGAATATCCTCAAAATATGCAAACATATGGTCCAAATAGCATTCACGCATATTCTCAAATGAATATTCAGCTTTCTGATTACTGTGCTCAATACCACACATTAAAATATTAGCATCTACTATTATTTTACTTTTTTTAGCCTTTTCTAATTTACGCAATCAGCTTCACCCAACTTATCAGAAATATATTTAATAATCACTTCATCTGTTTCCAGTATAATGAAACCAATTATATTTTATGTTTTTTTAGTTAGATTGTCAAATTTTCATGGCGAATAATTTCTGCTACTATATAAAACACTTATGCCCAAGCCTCATTCTAACATAAAAAAGTTCATACAATTCAAATATATTGAATTGTATGAACTTTTTATATACTATAATTTTATTTAATCAACGAATTAGTTTTTTTTTCAATTTTTCTATAAGTTCCAACTCATTAATTTCACTGTCATCTTCCGACTCATCATATGGTGATTTAATTCCAAAGTTATTAATATCTAAAAGTAATGTATTTACATCATAAAGAAGTTTATCATAAGAGATGTACCCCTTCTCATATGCCTTTGGAATATAATCATACATAACTTCTTCTATATGCTTATTTCCCGGACTTAGTAATTCTTGCCCTTGATCTGTATACCTTCTAAAAATTTCTGATAAACTTTTTTTAAAAAAATCATAGTTATTTACATAAACTTTAATATCTTTCAAATATCCTTCTTCATAAAGTCTATATATAGTAGCTTTTAGTGGCAATCCATAATTTATAGATAAAACATAACATAAAATGGCTATGAAGTTTGTATCATTATTATCACTTTTAAATATATTACAAAGCCTTTTAAATTCATTTCTAAGAGCTTCTTCAGGTAATAAAAACTCTGCTGCAAATCTACTAGCTTTTTGTTCTCTTTTAATATTTGAATTTGCTAGAGAACAAATTATTGGTTCTCTTTTTATATCCTCAATATCTTTTAAATAATGATAGTATTCATGAGCTGCTGCAAAAATCTGATTTACCAAGGGTTTTGACTTATTCAAAATAATAAATGCTAATTCGCTATTTTTATCAGGAAGGTATATTACTGCATCAAAATTAGAATTAAAGTTATCACCTTCGAAAAAGATATTTTTCTCTTTATCTCTAATAAATTTGAAAATATTTATCCCTATTGGTGCATTTCCATAATCATAACGCTTTTCTCTAGATATTTTTTTAATCTCATCAATATCATCGTTTGAAAGCTTATCAGGTTTAAAATCATACTTTTCCTGAGAATAGTCAGTTATTATTTTATTTAGTACCTTTTCCAATTTAATCACCCAGCCTATTACTAAGAGAAATATACTTTTTTCTAATTTTAATACGATCAATTACTCTCAGTAAAGTTTCTTTATCAGACACTTCCATTTTACCCATCATCATTAGTAAAGGATCTTTATTTTCTCGCACAAAAAAAACATCAATCGGCTTATTAATTAATTCGCAGATCTTATTTAATACTTCTGTAGAAGGTGATTGCTGTTTGTTTTCAAAAAAAGAAATTGTAGTACGATTGAGACCAAGCCTTTCTGCCAGTTCGGTTTGCTTTAAGTCATTCTTTTCTCTAAAAGATTTCAACTCATTAGCCAATAAATCTCTATCAAATACAGTTAACACCTCATTACCCCCTTTATAATGGATATAGAAGCATTACAAACAATTGATTGTTTACTCTTGCATTCCCTACTAGACTTGTTAATATCACCACTGATTCTTATAAAAAAATCAAAAAAAACATTTTCATCTACAAGTACCATTTAGTACCCCTCCATCCTATGTTATATATTATAACACACGCGAAACAATTATACAATATATGTTATGCTCAGTCAACATTATTATTGACTAAATCTTAAAAAATATTCTTAATATTTTTGACCAAACTATTAAATACTTCAAATTATTCTAGTAGACATACGTTGAAATGTACACTCTGTACTCTTTAAACAGATTCTAATATTGTCTATTACATTTGCCTTTCGAGTCAGCTTTAGATAAACTATTTTTCATATGGGCCGAGTGCTAAAAATACTAAAAACGTTATGTTAAAAAATGTTAAACTGATATCTTTTAATTATAAAGATAAATTAACAAGTTAACAAGATTAATATTTAAAGGCACTCTTTTTTATGATAGACTTGTTTGAAATCCTACTTCTCTGATCACAGGAAGAGGCAGTCAAGGAAATTGAAATATAAAATATAAGGATTATCATTCCAGTTACCTTACTTCCCAAACATTACAATTGAACTAAGTACCAAACTGTAATTTTTTTGGACAGCATATGCATGCAGTTTGTGAAGATTTTCTTATTCTTTGTTTTCAGTCAGAAATTGGTTTTGAGAAATACTTTTCATATACAGCACATTATGTAGATTCTTGAAAGTTGATATTTTTGCAGTTTTTGATTGTACATAATTGTAATTTCGGATAAGGTAAAATGGAAATTCTGCGTAAGTCGCATTATATAGCTTGCAGGGCCAGATAAAGTATACTATAGATGTTTTTATTGTATACTTTATCTGGCCTGACTCTGCAAGACCACTGCATAGCAGCTTTTCAGTTACTTATAAGCTGCTACTATAGGACTCTAAAGCAACGCTTCGCCAGCCATTCTAAAGTTTGGGGGGATTGGTTTTCTCAAGACTCGCTTTGTTAGTGTCTACTAAGGCAGCTCTGAAGCCATTCTTAAAATGCAATAACTTAACTAGAAAAAATCATTATAATTTTTGAATTTTTTATTATGGTACTTTATCATTTCGCTTCAATTTATATAGGACTGGAAATTATTTTATAAAAATCTAGCGAAACAGTTGTGCCATAGCGTTCCAGCAATAATTCTACATGCAGAACTTTTTTGAAAATTGGAAATTGTACAAATATTTATTTTCGTGTATTGAAAACGTAATATCGGAAGCAGAAATTACCCTCAGGAATAGGAAAGTACACCTGATTGGAAGCCCACTTTTTAGTTAGTTGATAAGAGTGAAACAGAAGCACCTTACTGGATATTTCAGATTTCAGAAGCGTGCTGATGCTTCTGAATCAGATGGCATGGAACCAACACTTTATAATTTAATATATTCCTTTTCTACATTTTCCATTTGTGCAATATGCCTTTTAGCATGTTGAGCTAGGAAATAGATATAATGATAAACATCAATTTTACCTAAGCTGTTTACTGTCATCATTGTTTTATAAAGTGTACCTTCTCCATTAGCCATCTCTTCTAAGTTCGTTAAACATTGATTGACTTGTGATTTCAAGAGAGTTCTAATTTCTAGCAGTGCTTTTTCACCAGTTGGCTCCATGTGTTCTGGGTTTATCCAGTTGAAAGAATTATAAATTGCTATTTCATCTAATTTTTCCGAGCCAAATTTATAATCTGACAGCTCTATGTTAGCATTACCTTTTCTTGCAATTTCAATAGCTTTTTTCGTTCCTTTATTGATTAAGATCAGAAGAAAGTGATTAGTTAATGAAATATGTTCCAATATTTCATTAATTGTCCAGCCCTTATCTTGAGGGCTATAAGATCTTAATTGCTCAGATTTTTCGAACCATTTATCTATTTCTTGAAATGTACTTTCTATTGCATTCTTAATCATTTGAATAATTTCTTTAATATTCATATCTATTCTCCCATGACTGTTTATTACTATACTTTAATATGTGTTCTTATTATAACATTAAAATTTTAAAACTAAGCCACTGTTTTCATTCCCTGCACCCCTGATATTCTCTGCTGATTTCCAGAATTTGATTTTGTGTAAAATTAGAGCCGGATTTCTCCAGCTCATGCCCAATTTAAATTTTGAATTCAAAATGATACAATATTTCCAGCACTATACTGTGGATAGGTAATACTCGTTTATTGTATCAACAAACAGTCCCCTGATGATTCATGGGTATATCTTTGAGGATGTTTCAAGTTTTTACAAAGTTCTATAAGGTTAATATAGAGTAGGAATTGGATAACATGCAGATGCTTCAATTAATGCTGGGTCAAACCCATAGAACGTCCAATTCCTCCCATTCCATATATAGCCTGAAACCTCGCCATATTCTATTCTTGTAGGATAAAACCAGAAAGGCATTCCATATTTAGGCCAAATATACGTATAGTTGTTTACACAGTCAATGAGATAAGAAATAGCTGGTTTTGGTGGGGGAACACTTGGTGGTGGATATGCTGGAGGCCCAAATTGTCTCATATATTTTACTTCCTTTTAAAGTCTTCTATATTATAATACGAAGGTATACATAATATGGTTCATGTATAAATATCGTTTCATCAACAAGCTTGCACCCCTGATATTCTCTGCTGGTTTTCAGAAAAGAAAACCTGTAATAGAGTTTTAGCCACTTTTACAGGTTTCCTTTTGCCTTGATTATTATTTAAGAATAGGTTTCAATATTTGTTGCACAGTTTGTAAAAAATACCTTTATTAGTCATCATCATACCCTGACGGTAAAACAGTTGATTTTCCATTATAATTAGAACGTATAATAAATGACAAGGCTGGTGTAAATATAAAAACAAAATGTCCTGTCCTTATAGCAATCTCTTTGTCAATAACATAATTAAATGGCTCAATATTTTTATCAATTTTCTGATACTTAAGGTTGTTTTCCTCAAACTTCTGAATGATTGATTCATATTTTTCACCAACAGTAAATGACAATTTGACTTTATTTCCTTGGGATGTGCTCATTTCAATAACAACTGTATTTTTACTTTCAGTTACCCAGTGCATATAATTATATACTACGACTAATCCAATCAAAACAAGAATTGTACCTATTATAATTAAGTAAAATGATCTCTTCAAAAAATCCATCTCCATTCTATTACATTTTTACACTTTCATAAAAAATCAATTTCAATACCTAAGTTATAATACCTTTACAATACTATGCAATATTTATTTAGCTCTTGATGGCGATAAAAATATATGCACTCAATGCCTATTATGTTATTTGGGCTTAGGTGTAACTATTGGTGCTGGTGCTGGTTTCGGTGAAGGTGGAGGAGGCTTAACCCAGGTAATAATTTTATAAATCTCATTACCTAAATTAGACATCTTTGCTTTTTCACCTGATGGTAATGAAGAACCTCCTGTATATGCACCATATGTTTTGTATTTGTCAGGAACATTATTTGCCAATCTCTTACCAAGATTGATTCCTCTTACTGAGCTCTCCCAGTCTTCAAAAGTCCCAGATACTTGATTACCGCTAAATATAGGTTGTATTGTTTCGTGAAAAGCGGCTGGGAAATAGGCTAAATTTTTATAATTATACCCCAGATATATTGCTAATAGATTGTGTTGTACGTTATTAGGATCTGGGTCATTGGCGAAATTCTCTTGTAGATCAGGACTAAATCCTACTTGCCCAAATGATCTAAGACCAAGTTGAAATTTACTATCTCCATTTTTCAAAAATTCATTAGGATACTTATTTTTACTAATAGAGTATTTAGACGACCCAATTGTTAAAAGTAAATCATCAAGCACTTGCCCAACTTTATACTGATCATCAGAGTTAATAATTGCTTCATTGAGTTTTACTGAGTAGTTAGCAATCTTCCTATATGCTTCGGCATCTGAATAAGCAGTGGGATTTTGCTTTGTTTCAGGCCTAAGATAACTAGGCATTCTTTCTCTAAACTCGTTTGCTTGAACTCTAGCAAAATGTTTCAAAAAGTACAGCCTTGACTCCCTGTCTAACTGATATTTTTGTGCATCAAATTTGATAGTAACCCAAGTACCTTTTTCATCTTTTCTGTACTTATAATTGTTTTCAGAATCTACAGTTTGCTTATATAAAGTAGTTTCTCTAAAAGAATCAGTAATTTTTGTTTCATCAAAATGTAGAATACCTTCTCTGTCAAATAGTGCAACATCATCTTCTGACATATTTTTGCCATAGTTTTCTTTTATATATTCTTTCCTATCATTATCAGTTACTCTTACAAAGTGACCGCTTGGGTCATCATACTTTATCGGTTCATTATAACAATATGTATACAAATTCAGACTCAACGGATCGTCTATTTCCCCAGTATACGTATCTTCCTGCAAAAATCTTGCTATTGTGGGGTCATACATTCTGGCGTTCAAATAATACAAGCCGGTTTCCTTATCATACTGGTACCCAGCATACATGATTGAGTTATCAAAGTCAGTCATAGCTGCTGCTACAGTTGTTGGTTCATTTCCTGCTCCATACAATTCTGTAAGGTCAATAAGCTTCCACTTATCAATATATACCTCACAGGTTTGTGTGTCAACAAAACAAGGTATCAGAGATGTAGTAGTTCCTGTAGCTGTAAATACAACTCCAGCTTCCTTCCACTGATTGAGAGTACTGCTCCAGTATACTGAACCAAGATTTAGGTTCCAACTGTTGCCTTCGCTGTTTACCCTTGTTGATAAGCTACTACCCTTGCTTGCAATATAATATGATCCGGCAAACAGGTATTTGTGACCTGCTACTGTAGCATAAGTCTTATATACACTAGCGGTTGAAGCGGTTGTCTTAATCTGTTGTGCTTTTCCTCCTGAAATAGCAGGGTTTGTTACAAGTGCTGCTGTAATTGAAGCCGAGTAAAGCCAGTTATCATCTTTTCCGTCCTTGTTGCCGTCTTTCTCAAACTCCCCGTCTACTTTGCTATTGTCTTTCAGATTACCCCACTCATCATAGCTGTATGCTGCCTTGATCTTGCTGCTTGATGCATCCAGCAGAGCAGTTACATCACCATGTCCGTTGTACATATAGTAAACAGTTGTTGAACCAATAGTTCTCATTAAGAGGTTTGTGCCATAGACATTTCTTGCTGTCCTCAAGCCGTCATCATCAACCTCAAGAACAACCTTATCCCCTTCATACAAGTACCTTGTAGTTTTCCCTGCTACTGTTTTTTCTACTCTATAACCTTCCCCATTATAATTATAGTATTGGGTTTTACTTCCTGCTTCAACCTTGACAAGCTGATTGAAGTTATCATATTCATAGTATGTTGTGCTGTTGTCATTCTCACCTGAGATTGCTGCTGATATACTTCCATCTCCTGTGGAATTTGAGTCCAAGATTACATTGGATCTGGAAACCATATTTCCATTTCCGTCATACACATACTTAACAACCGCTGTCTCAACATCATTAATCTTAGTCCTTACAGTAAGAAGTCTATTTTCCGAATTATATGAATAAGTATTGACAGTCTTGGTTCCTGTAATAGTAACCGTTTCTGTAGTCCTGTTTCCAACTGCATCAAATGTGTAGGCAATAGTTTTTCCTGAAGGATCGGTTACGCTTTCAAGCCTGTTGAGCTTGTCATAGGTATAGGCTGTAACTCCTTTGTTTACTCCATTAACTATCTCATTTTTAGTTACCTGATTGCCGGCTTTGTCATATGTGTACTTATAGCTATCCATCAAGACTTTGACGCCGCCTGACATTCTGTAGTTGGACAGAGCCTCAATCTGGTTATTGCCATTGTATGTATATACCTCAGTTGATCCGTCAGGATATGTCACACTCTTCCTGTTACCGTTATCATAATAAGCTATGTTTGTCGTTTGAGTACCGGTTGTTACAGCAGATAGCCTTCCAACCTTGTCAAACGTCTTGCATGTCACATTTCCCTTTGGATCAGTGGTTATTTCTGCATGGCAGCCCTTTGGTATGTTTTTGCCTGTAGCATCATATTGGTATCTTGAAGTTCCCAGCTGTGGAACAGTTTTGGTAGTTACTCTGTTCTCCTCATCATAGGTTCTGGTTGTTATACCTGTAGCCCCCTCAATTGTAAGTATGTTTCCGTTATCGTCGTATGAGTATTCAACAAAGGCTACCTCAACATTACTTAATGTTAGCTTTTCACCGCTCTGGTTAAGAGTATTTTCTTCAAAAACCTTTCCAGCTTCCTTCTTAACCAAACGTCCGTGAATATCGTAATAAAAACTTGTTTTAATACCGTTTCTGTCGACTACCGATGCCTTATTTCCATAGCAGTCGTAAGTATAAACTTCTGTTTTTGCCTTGTTATAAACGGCCCCTGTCTTACCTCCGTGATCAATTCTTCTTTTTATCTTGTTTGCAACATTGTACTCATAGGTTTCTACATTACCCTTTCCATCCTTGATGGAGGTCATGTTTCCGTTTGCATCATAGCTGTAACTTGTAAGCTCATCTTTTGCATTTCTCACCTGTATGAGTCTGTTGAAATCATCATAAACATACTTTGTTACATTTCCTCTTCCATCGGTCTTGCTATCTATGTTCCCCTCATTGTCATAGCTTTGCAAAGTTGTGTTTTTAAGAGAATCAACCTTTTTTACAAGTCTGTTGTTTTTATCATACCAGAAGGAAGTTGAGTTTCCAAGGGCATCAGTTGACTTTGACTGAATGCTGTTTGCATAGTAATAAAGTGACTCTATCACTTTTCCATTCTGGTCGGTTTTCTTTATAAGCCTGTTTAACGGATCATACTCCATTGTAAGCTTATTTCCCTTCCAATCCTTGATGGAAGTCTGATTGCCGTTCTTGTCGTATGTATAACTTGTAATCTTTGTTATCTTCTTTCTGTTGACATCAGTAACAATTGTTTTCTCTGAGATTAATCTGTTTAGAGCATCATACTTTTTAACCTTCTCGTTACCGTTTCCATCTTTCTCAATAACCTTGTTTCCATTTGCATCGTAGACTGAGGATACAGTAATTGCCTGGCTTTCGTCAAGTTTTTGCTCAGTAGTAGCAACTTCAAGGCTCTTATTGTTGTATTTGTGGATTATGACCTTGCTGTTTGCATATATTTCTTTTGAAAGCCTTCCCTGTTTGTCGTACTGGTAATATACCTCCATTGATGGAATGCTCTCATCTCCAGGAAGCTTTGCTTTTCTCTTTTGCCCAAAGTTATTGTATTCATAGTATGTAGTATTACCCTTAGCATCCTTAGCAGTCAGCAAATTACCCAAATAATCATATGTATTCGACTTAATAATGCTGACTACACCGGTTTTTGGACTTGTGTGTTTTTGGAAAATGATATTCCCATCGCTGTCATACTCATTGGAATCCTTAGCTCCATCGGTACTGATTTCTGCTATAATCTGCCCCTTTGCATCATATTCCCATTTGGTTGTAGAATCCAGTTCTCTTTCCTTTGATACAGGATCGAGAACAGAAGTCTTAAGCCCTGCTGCATTATAAGAATACTCTGTTCCATAGCCTTTATCAATACGTTCATCAACGGTGCTGCCTGTTCCTGCAAGGTATCCCAATGCATCAACTTCTTTTATTACATTTCCTCTGCTGTCATACTTGTAGGCTTTGGAAACTACCTTTTCCATTTTCCCGCTAACTGGATTCTTATATATATCACTCTTAGTAATGATTCTTCCTGTCTTATCATAAGCGTATTCAATCCTGTTAAGATCGGTAAGGGCTTTGTTGGAGTAGTAATTGGCAGGTGAAACCTCAGCGGTTTTTCTTCCTGCTCTGTCGTAATAATATGCAGCTATCCCCCCTGCAGGGTCAATCACTTTTTCCAACAACCCCATTCTGTTGTACTGGTACTTGGTAGTATATCCGTTAGCATCAGTTGAAGAAATCTTTTTACCCTCAAAATCATATGTTGTTGAAGTAGTCTCGATAATTTCATTTCCTGCTTCATCAACCTCATAGATTACTGTGCTTGTCTGCCTTCCAAGCTTATCATGAACATAATCGTTTTTTGTTCCATCAGGCTTTGATACGGAAACAACATTGCCTTCCTTATCATATTCGTAGCTTGTTACAAGCTCCTGAAGATCTTCTTTTAGTCCAGTATCGTTTCCAGCCAAATCCCTTTTCTCAATATATTCCTTTTGTTTTACTGTTTTACCAAACTGGTTGTTTTCATATATTGTAGTTATTTTGTTTGTCTTATCAACATAAACCGTCTCTCTGTTTACATTACCATCTGCATCATACTCGAACTCTGTCCTTCTTCCGGAATCAGTATGTTGGCTCTTTTTGTTTCCATCCTTATCATAGGTGAAATAAGTTCCTGTAATCTTACCTGGCACCTTGTAAAGCAGTACTTTTTCAGAACTAGACCTCTGGGCCGTTACTCTTCCAGCTTTGTCGTACTCAATAGATGTATATGAGTAGTAAACAGTTCCTTTTACTTCCTCAAATGGGCTCCATTTTTCAGTCAGCCTTCCAATACCATCATATCTATAATAAGTGGAATAACCCATTTCATCCTTTGTGCTCGAAATCGCACCATTGGAATAATACTGAGTAGAGGTGGCAGCTCCTTCTGCATCTATCTTCTCCACAACATTATTCCTGTAATCCAGTATCTCTACTGTTTCCGCCGTTTCCTTGTCATTGAAGTAAACCTTTTCAGTCCTTTTTGTATTTTTGTCTGACAGGACCTCATACTTGTATTCCCTTAACAGGATAGGAGTAGCTCCACGCTTTGATACAAAATATACCTTATATAGCCTGTTAAGCTTGTCATACTCATATTTGACCACACTCCCATCGCCCTTTGATTCTGTCTCAATCTGTCCATACAGATCATATGTATAGGACTTTGTGTTGTTTTCAGCATCAGTTATGGATTTCACTAGGCCGCTTGGGTAATATGTTATGTAAGAGCCCTCACCACCATTATAGGTATTGGTAGTTGTATCCTCATTTTCAGGCTCATAAAGATTGGGGGATATCTCTCTTACTTTCCTTCCTGCAGCATTGTACACAAAACGTCTTGTTTCCCCTGTGCTTGCAGCTTCCTTTATAATAGCTCCATTGTTGTCAAAAGTGTAGTCTATAGAGTAGCCTTTTGGAGATATTATTTTTGTTGTCCATCCAATCGGATTATTGGTGTATTTGGTAACGTTGCCTTCAGGGCTGGTCTCGGATATGAGGTAGCCTTTTGAGTCGTAATCGTAAGTTGTAACGTTGCCTTCAGGGTCTTTTTGGGATGTAATTTGTCCGTAACCATTATAAGTATAGGTAGTTATAGCAAAACGGCTTTGGTCACCTGTTTCTGAATAGAGCCCTGTTGATGACATAGGTTGCACCTTTTTGGCTAGATATCTTTTGTCTGTGTAGAAATAGTATGTTGTATTGCCCTTTTCGTCAACTTCCTTAGTCAGGTTGTTTTTATCGTCATACTCACAGGTTTTTGTGCTACCGTCGGGGTTTGTAATTTTTGTTATATTTCCATTTACATCCCTATCGTATTTTGTTATATTTCCATTTCTATCTGTAGCACTATATACCTCACCATATGAGTTATACTCATTTCCACTGTTTTTATCCTCTGGGTCTTGAATGCCTGTTATGTATTTATCATCATTATAACCATAAATGTATCTATTTTGGTTTGAGTCAACTACAGTTGTTTTTTTGTTTGTAGGATCGTAGGTAAATGTATATGTATTTTTAACAGCATCGGTTATTTTGCAAACCCTATTTGACGTATCATATTCAATTTTATTTAAAGAATCTCCATCATTATTTCTTATCTCTGATAAGTAATAATTTAATGTGCTATATGAATAATAGGTTTTATTCCCCATTGGGTTTGTTATACATGTCAACCTGCTATTGCTATCATATTGATATTTAACAGTTCTCCCCATAGGGTCTGATATTGTATCTATATATCCAGCTGCATTATACGTTATTAATATTTCTATACCAAGCGAATTATAAATTTTATCTATCCTGTAACCGTTTGATGTTGATGAGTTGGCAAAAGATATCCTATTTCCATATTTATCTTCTATATGGCTTAGAAATCCATAACTATCATATCTATACTTCGTCTGATCTTGAGCTGTGAGAATATATGCCGTATAATTATTAGTTTCTCCTTGGGTTTCCATCTTGCAGTGGTTTCCATATGGGTTAAATGTGCCAGTGTAACTATCCTTCAAAAATGCATATGACTTTCCACCAACTTTGGCTACTAAAACACTACCAGAGTTCTGAAACTCAATTCTTCCATAATAACCCATACTCCACCCATAGCCAAAAAGGTTATATCCACCATCTAACGAGTTATAAGTTCTCGTTACCTTGATCTCACCAAATGGTGTAAAGATTCCAGCCAAATCAGTATAGCTATCAGAGAAATTACCGGAAGGTGGGTAAACACCTTCTTTACCAAAATGGATTTGTTCAGTCAATAGTGGCTGTGCTGTAGCCAAGGCTTCAACCATTGATGAGTCCTCTGTATCTTCGTTCTGTTCATCTTGTTGTTGGCTTTCATCCTTGTTTTCAGTTGTGCTATTTAAAGTAGAAAGTGCATTTACAATTCCTCCTGATGCAATTTTACCTTTTAAGCTTCTTTGTTCAATTGAGCCGTTACTAAGCATTGCTGCGATTTCTGCTGGCTTTAGATTTTTGTTCTGGCTTTTTAAAAGCACCGAAATGCCGGTAACAAAAGGAGCACTCATGGAAGTACCATTAAGTGTACCATAATTATTCCCAGGAATAGTGCTGAGTATGTTAACACCAGGAGCCGCGAGCTTCACCTTTGGACCATAATTTGAAAATGCCGCAAGTTTTCCATCCCTGTCAACAGCACCCACAGAAACAACATTGGAGAGGTTAAAGCCCCCAGGATAAGCACAACCAAGCTTTCCTCCATTACCGGCTGCCGCTATGAATAAAATATCCGGGTTGTTCCTTATTTCGTCTTTAAGGACTTCGTTTTCATCAGGTCCTCCCCAACTGCAATTGATAATCTTAGCTCCAGCCGCCTTAGCATATTCAATAGCCTGTATGGCATCTGAAGTATATCCTGAATCTCCGTTTATAAACTTCAAAGGAAGAAGTTTTACCTTTGGCGAAACACCTATAGTCCCCATTTTGTTTTCTGAGGCACCTATAATGCCCGCCACATGGGTTCCATGAATATCAAAAATCGTTGAATCAAAGACTGTTCCGTTTTTACTTACAAAGTTCCACCCGTTTACATCATCTATATAACCGTTTTGATCATCGTCTTTTCCGTTTCCCGCAATTTCTTTTTTGTTAACATAGATATTTTTTGACAAATCATCATGAGAAATATCAATACCCGTATCCAAAACACCAACTATAATATCTGTGCTTCCCTTTGTTATATCCCAAGCATCCGTCACACCTATATCTACACCCTGAGTATTTGTATTATTCAAACCCCATTGTGCAGAAAAGTCGGGCTCATCAGGAATATAATTCAAAAACAGTTTATAGTCCGGTTGAGCATAGAGTACGTTGGTGTCCTTCCTGAGCTCGTTTACAATACTTGTTACATCAGCCCCCTCATCAACTTCAACAACTTCAACCTTACCTTTTTTCAGCTTCTTTTTTGATTTTAAATCCTTAAGCTTTAGTTTCTTTTTTACATTTGCTTTAACTGTTTCACTCTTGGTATCATCCTTATATTTTATAATTATGCCCTTATACGTTGTTCCCTGATTGCCAACTCCACTCCATACCATTTTTGCAGGAGCAAGTAAAACAACCAGCATTGTTACCAAAATAAGCCTGGTAATAGCTTTGTTTAATTTACTCATAGTTGTTTTGCTCCTTTATTCAAGTATGTATGTAATTGTGGATGGAGTTGCTGACTTTGACCTGAACTTAACGGAATTCAATGCTCCAGTCCAGGCAGCACCATCGTTGGCAGATTTAGTTACCGTATATCTTACTACTCCCGTATTTGGGTTAAATTCAACTACCTTAACACCAGTATCCGCAATATCACCTGTTGCCAATTCCTTATCAAGTGTATCCGCACACAAATCAAGTACCTCAAGCTTAGCAGGATCATATATAAGTTTAAATGTGCAGATATCAACATCCTTAAGGTTTCCTGCTGAAAGTACAATATTAAATATCTTACCTACACTGTAGTTAACGGGTATTTGGTTTGTCTTCGATGCAGCCACCGTTGTAGTATAAATGCTGCTCCATGCACCTGTACCAGCAGTATTAGCAGCCCTTACCCTAACATTGTGGCTTACACCTGCTGCTAGACCTGCTTTTACATAGCTTGTTGAAGTTGTTGCGTTAGTATAAACCACACTATCGATTTCAACATCATAACTTTGTGCACCATCAAGCTCATCCCATGACACTTTTACATTGGTTCCATAAGATGCTGTTTTAACATTGGCTGGAACTCCAGGCACAGTATTAGCAGTTAATAGTGATACCGCAGGTGAATATTTGGTTTCAATATTTTCGCCATTTACTGCTTTAAAGAATACCTGATATGTGGTATTAGCTTTTAAACCTTTAATTTTTATTGACTTGGTTGAAATCAGATCAGCCTTTGTTGAAAGTGTACCGTCTGCAAGTAAGTATTTGTCTCCAACTTTAACCTTATATTTGGTATCGGCACCATTCGAATCTGTAATTGTTATATTTGCTGTAGTTGCTGTTTTAGTCCCTATGGTAGCAGATGGAACAGCAGCTTTAGTAAAAGCCTCTTTTGTTGAAATAGCTATGTTTCCGCTCATATCCTTAGTTTCAAACTTTACTGTGTATTTTTTACCGGGAAGTAGTCCAGTTGCTGTATAAGATGCAGACTTTGGTTTAAAACTAATAAGTCTTACTTCATTAGCTGTTTTGTCTCTATATATTAAAACTGGTTGAGTTTGCTTTGGATTATTTGAACAGAAGCTTGGGTTTTCACCATTAGCTGCTACAGTCTCAATATCACCCCAAATACCATCAAAGGTTTTCTTCTGGATCTCGTTGTTTCTTGCCCAAGCAAGATGGACCCTATTTTGTGAATCAGTGCATATTGAGAGATTGCTGCAGTTGTAGATATTTCCGGTTGTCAATTTGATTGGGGTGGACCAAGTGTTCCAGTTTCCTGTTTCTGATTTACTGTAGAATACATTATATGCTGTGTTATCCGTTGCATCTTTTGCAAGCCAAGCTACGTGATATATGCCATCATTATCTTGACATCCTACTGGCGAAATAATATCGAATCCATTGGAACCTGCAATATATACATCACCAAAATCATTTTTTAAGCGCAATGCGGAACTTGAATTACTATATCGGGCAAATAGAATTTCAGCGTTTCCAGTAATCTTTTTAAATATCGACACATCACTACTATCACTATAACCATATAAACTTAAAGAAGATTCCCAAATACTACCATTATTACTCTTGCTATAATACAATGCATTATTATTGCTTCTCTTCCATGCTGCATATATAACACCTGAATTATCCATTGCTAATGACAAACTTTTATTGTACACGCTATCCCCACTGATTATTTTTGCTGCATTCAAGCCTATATTTGCTTGGTTACTTATTGTACTATTAAATCTAATAAAATTAGTGTCAAATGTTGAATAGTAGCCGTTATAGTAAGACGTATTATAAATGCAATAAACTTCGTTACCTTTTGATGCTATAGCAAAATCTTTATCATTCCCAGGATCTACACAGCTAACAAAACCAATATTACTCCAACTCTTAACATTATTATCAGCTTTATAAAAATTTATTTTTGTACCATAGTTAATCCCAGCAACATATCCATTATCTACCTTGACTATTTTAGTGCTTCCTACACCAGTTTTAATAACTTTTGAAACATTAAGGTCATTATCTTGCTTAATCCATCCACTATCTGCAGTTCCAATACAAAATCTTATTGGATTTGTATTGAGTCCCCTTGAATCGATGCCAGTCCCTGTTGCTGTTATTGTATTAGTTGTTGATGTTGTTGTAATAGTACCTGCTGATGGCAACCGATCATATATGAAACTTCTTGTTAAAATTGTTGTAGATATTCCATTGCTTACCTCAAACTTTATAGAGTGGTTACCTTCAGTAAGATTTGTATTATCTATTGGGTTAAATATTACTTCCTTTGCCTTATAGCTACTGTTACAAGCTTTACTATCATAAGGAATCTGCGAGCTATCCAGATATGCCATTATACTAAGTTTCTCATTATCCCTGGAAGTCACATTAACTGACGGTGTAATAAATCCGTCTTCTCCCGTAACTACCTGGCTATTACCTGGTTTAGCATAAATTATTTTAGGTACAAACCTGCCCTTATAAATTTCCACAGGAAGATTTCTACTATTGGTGTCACCAAGCCCAAGGATACCAACTTCATTTTTTCCCCATGCTTTAACGCTTCCATCTTTTAAATATGCTAGAACTGATCCATTATTAGCGGTAATATCAACTACGTCTGAAATGGAAGATATATTTTGTGGAGTTAGAGCATCAGTATTATTACCTAGCCCAAGTGTACCATATGTGTTTGTTCCAGCTGTTTTTACTTTACCATCTTGATATATTGCAAAAGAAGCATAAGTATCAAATACAAATTTTGAAGCTCCTGTATAATCATTAACTTTGGTTGGAGTATTCTTATTTACTTTATCGCCCAGGCCAAGTTGCCCATTTGTATTTTGTCCACAGGCCCATACTTCCCCATTATTTAAAATAATAAAAGTCGAGCTTCCAGAGCTAAATACTTCTTTTACATTTGATTTTACTAATTGAAAACTACTAATTGATTCCGTGCTTCCAAGTCCCAACTGGCCATAAGAATTATCTCCACATGCATATAAATCTCCGTTACTGTTAATCTTGAATATTGCACTATAATATGTAAATAGTTTGCAATCAGTGAATCTTGCAGGTGTAGAATAAATGTGACTAGCAGATAATCTTCCATATACCCATGTTTCTCCATTAGAAGTAGTATATGATACATATGATGGTCCCGAAACTACTCTCTCTACACCACTAAGGTGTTTGCTTTTTATCGGTAGTTCAATATTGCTTATCCCGATATCACTGTTATTTCCCCAAACCATTACAGTACCATCGTTTAAGATAGCATACCTCACCTCACTATATATTACCATCTCCCTTACGTTTGTCAATCCTTCAATTTCCATTGGGATATCAGTAGAACTAACACCAGTACCAAGATATTTCCATCCCCAGGATTTAACTGTCCCATCATTTAACACTGCAAAAAGTGCTCTTCCGTCTGTTACAATTTGCTTAACATTACTCAATTCAGTCCAAACAGTTGGAGTTAACGAGCCATTAGTTCCTCCCCATTTTTTCACAGTTCCATCTGTCATTAGGCCATAGTAACCTGTTGTTGCAGTACCTACAATGCTCTTCAAATTGTAATACGCATTTACATTTGTGCTATACTGCACAGTCTCCTTGCCGTCCCATACCTCAACCTTAATCAAATGGTCACCATCAGTAAGACTACCCAATGCCAGATTGACATCCTGCTCCTGCCATGCATTACTCACAACCTTTGTATCCCTTGCAACTGATTCATCATCCACATACAGGCTGCATGTCAACACATCATTATCCACATCACTCACAGATATGACAACATTGTTGTCACCACTCTTCATCTTAAGAGTAGCCGGCATCATAGTATTGGCTTCAAATTCCGTTTTGCTGCCCTCATAAGGATATCTTTGAAGAAGCTCTTCCACGCTCAGTGTAGTATACTCATTTTGACTGATCTCCTTCAGCATGATACCATCAAAATAAGCTGTATGCTGCTGTCCTGTAATTCCCTTCGCAACAAGAGAAAGCACACCTATTGAAGATGTAGGCTTGAACACAAAACCTTTCCTTACAAAAGTTGATGAAGTACATGGGTTAGTAGTTCCACCACCAGTTGATAATCCATATGCATTCCCAATAAGCATTTCGAGATTACCTCCAGATGCACTTTTGCCATACCCCGAAAGCAAATAATACTTATTTGTATCAAGAGGCATAAGATACTTTTCCAGCCCTGTATCAGTTCCTGCATTGCTTACTATCTTAATTCCATTGTTTCCAACCGCCTTGTTGGCAGTATCCAAGGTAGCAGTTCCTGTTTTTGCATTCCATGCTCCCAGCTCTTCGCAATCTCCGTCACTTTCCAGAAGGTTTTTATAGGAGTATTTTGTCATAAGCTGTGTTTCATTCAGTTTATCGTATTCATCCTGTGTTATCTCAACAATAATCAGGTTGTCAATAAATCCATACTGAGCTGCAGTTCCTGTATTGAGCTTAAGTCCAACTCGATACTCTGCAGCCGCCCCCATATCTGAAGGCTTTATTTTTATTCCCCGTCTTACATAAGCTGTAGTGGCGTTAGTGGTAGCATTTTTCTCTGTTCCAAAATTGCAATAAAGGTTTACTGAGTTGGTGCTTCCACTCTTAGTATAAGCCGAAATGAAATAGCACTTGTTATTATCAAGTATGGATTTAACATTCCTATAGATATATCCAACACCGCTTGCTGTTATAGAACCTTTTATAGCATTACTGCCATACAGCTTCGCCGATGTATCAAGTGCAACTGTTGCGTTTCCTCCTGCCCAGCCGGTTGTACTTTCACAATTTCCATCTGTGCCAAGCACACTTGCTTTAACTCCTTCTTCAGTGTAGGATGAAGGATAATTTATTCCCATTACTGGAGAGGAGTTTGCTCTCATTCCATTTATACTTATTTCGGTAGGTACATTAACGTTTCCTACATCACCAATTTTTTTCCCCCAGTATTTCATCGTCCCATCATTAAGAACTGCAAATGCATAGGCTCCCCCAATGTTAATATATTTAACACCTTCCAATTCAGGAACTATCTGCGGATACACCTGATCCTTATTGTTTCCAAGCCCCAATTGGCCATTACCGTTGTATCCCCATGTCTTGACAGTACCATTATTCATAAGAGCAGCTGTAAAATCAACACCTGCAACTATTTTTCTAACTCCGGATATTTCTGATACAAGTTCTGGCTTATTTCTGTCTATGTTGTCTCCAAGACCTAATTGACCGAAAGCATTTTTCCCCCATGATTTGATTTTTCCATCTGCAGTATGTGCAAAAACATGAAAGGCCCCTGCTGCTATATACCACACATCCAGCAAATCTGGGATTGTCACTGGTGTTTTTCTGTCTTCAAAGTCTCCTAACCCAAGTCGACCTAACCCATTATATCCCCATGCCTTTACAGTTCCATCATTCATTACAGCATAAGAAGAATTATAACCTGCTGCAATTTGCTTAACTCCAGCAAGTCCTGGAATTGTAACTGGTGTAAACCTATCTACAATATCTCCAAGACCTAACTGACCAAAATTATTTTTCCCCCATACCTTTACAGTTCCATCCTCCATCAATGCAATAGAATGATATTGTCCTGCAGCAATTTGTTTTACTCCGCCTAACCCTGGGATATCTATTGGATTAGTCATATCATCAGTACTATTTATACCCAACTGACCATTGTCATTTTGTCCCCATGATTTTACTGTTCCATCATTTAGAATGGCAAGTCCATGATATTGACCCGATGCAACACTTCTTACATCAGTTAGTACTGGCATTGACACTGGTACCGGCTGATTAACCAAATTACCAAGCCCCAATTGGCCTTCTGTATTAATCCCCCATGCTTTTACCGATCCGTCTTCTCCTATCACAAAAGCCGTATTGGTTCCGAGTTCAATCGGATATGTAGGATATTTTGTCCCTCCAGAATATGGATACTTAACCAAAAGAGCTTCAGCAGTCTCACTTAAGTATTCCTCTTCTGTTATTTCATTTATCATTATTCCATCAAATAATCCATTCTGACTCACAGTCTGACTGTTCTGTACAACATTTATCCTAAGCTCTCTCTTTGTACTGCTGCTGCTTATTGCATCAGCATCAAACTTAACGCCTACACGCCTGAATGCTCCAAGCATCTGCGAAGGTGTCTCGCAAAGGGTAGTATAGGTTGACCCAACTACATCCATAATCTTCAGACTGAACGCATTGTCCACATTGTTGTTTCTCAAGTAAACAGACACAAGATAGTACTTTTCATCCTTACCCAAGGTACTTGATATATCTTTTGAAGCAAAGCCATCACCTGCTGTTGTTGTAAAGTTTATTGATGCTGTTCCGAATACTTTCTGGCTTTTATTTAATGATGTAATTCCATTACTTGCTGTCCACCCTGCTAAGCCATCACAATCACCTGCTGATCCAAGCAGGTTTACAATCTGCGGCACAGCTGATGGTGTCAACTCCTCTGCAAATGACTTGTCCTCAGGTATTGGTTTGACTCCTCCTGGCAATAGCTGCAGTATAAATAAAATTGCCAGCAGCAATGAACCTAATTTTCTCTTTTTTAACATGGTTACCTCCCTATAAATTTACAAAAAATATAAAACATAATTGAATATTGTACCATACGTCATAAATTATGTATATATCAATTTGCGTTTATAGGTGTGGGCATTATAATACATTTGTTTGATATATTACCAATTGATTAATTAGCAACATTACCAAAGACTATATCCTCAATATATACCCCCCCATTCGGATGCTCCTTCACTTTCATGACAACAGTCTCTATGCAGGGATTATCTATTGAAATTTCAATATTAGCAGGAGTATATTTGCCGTTAGTCACACCCGTGAATGTTTTAGTTTTTACCGCTACCAGTTGACCAAATGAGTCATAGGCTTCTATCATTACTGTAGCAGGAACGTTATTGATAATGTCATAATCAGATGGAACAGTTACCAGACATAGCTTTGCATAATTTACTGGCTGATTCAAAAATTTAATGTTAATTGCTTCATCATCACTAAGACCAATACTTTCTTCTGCATAATTAGGGGAAGCGTTACCGACAATAACACCTGTATTGGCTATAGGTCCGTGTATTCTTGTTGTAAAAACAAAACCAGCTGGGGTACCTGTTATATCAATCCCCTTTGATTGCAGCCATTTTCTGTGTTTATCCACACTCTCAGGTTCTTCACCGAAGCTTGTATTCCAAGTAAATTTATCAGTAACATTTGGATCATCCTCAAAATCAACCGTTATGAGATGCGGTTTTATAGCCGAAGTGGAAGCAGGGGTATTAGTAGGCGTATTTGTTGGTGTATCGGTGGGGGTATATGTGGGCATGTTTACTGGCGTGTTTGTGGGTGTACTTACTGGTATACTCGTAGGTGTATTTGTCGGTGTATTTGTAGGTACACTCGTTGTTGTACTTCTTGGTGTGCTTGTTGGTATGTTTGCAGGTGTACTTGTGGGCATACTCATAGATGTATTTGCAGGTGTACTTATCGATATCCTCGTAGGTGTATTTGTATATGCATTTGTATGTGTGTTTTCATGCATGCTTACCGGTCCATTTGTTGGAAAGCTGGCAGGTGTACTGGAAGGAACGTTTGTAGGCAAATTTATTGGAGTATTTGCAAAAGTAATAGTAGATATATTTGTCGGGGTATTTGAGGGCATCGTGTGAACAAGTGTGGCTCTGGGTGTTACGGTAGTCCGGTTCCCAGGAGTTTTAGGCAGGTACGTTGCCGGCTGCAAAGTTGGAACAGAAGGCTCTATCTCTTTAGTATCTTTTCCTGTATCAACGGATTTTGTTGTATGGGTGGGTCTTACTGTGCTTGAAGGTATAGGGCTTGTCAAAGCTGTCTTACCTATAGCCCTATCTGAATCTGATGGATTGATTTCAACCACGCTCAACTCCACCTTGTCTATTATATTCTCCAGGGATTCATTTCTAATAGAATCAACCGATACCTGTAATCCTGATTTTTTTGCTTCTTCATATATTTTATATCTTCCCATGGATATATTATTATCCATGGCAAGGGCTCTTGTTTCTGGCTGAACTTTTATAACTTGAGTATTGATGTTATCATTTTTTAATTCTTTTATATCACTGCAAATATTGACTACAATACTTTCAATTTCTTCTTCCCTTCCCATTTCCTCATCAACCTGTGCAGTTGAAATCAAAACCACATCTTTTTTGTTCAAGTCAAGAAAACCCAGTTCTTTTGTTCTTTTAAATATTTGAGGCAGAGCATCCTTGATTGGGAGCCCTTTTAAGTCCAATTTTTCTATAACAATTACGGCATCATCATTTAAAGGAGACACATCCTTAATGCAATAGCGTTTATCTATGGAAATTTCCAGGCTTGGGTTAATATCTACAGCGATGTAACCAAAAACATTATTTGATGAATTCATATAAAAAAACAATATAGATGCAAAGATAATTAAAACAGATGCGGCATAGCCGGCAAATTTAATATAGCCTGTGAAAGTCTCTCTTGTGTAGATGATATCCGATTTCTCAAACTCAACCTTTTGACCTTTACACATACCAGGCCTTCTTCTAAGGTTGTAGTATTTACAGTCCTTTGTTAAAACAATAACTTTTTTATCTTGAATTTTTAAAATCAATCCAATTTGTTTCAAATTCTTTCCTCCTTACTTTATTACAGCATGAATGAAAATTACTTACGCTTTTGAGCGGGCGGCCATGTTTACATATTCCATGATATGTTCCTTTATATCATCAAATCCTTCGTTTAAGATCAGGCAGACAGATATAATAAATTTTCTGTTTTTTTCTATGGCTTTATGGTTAACCTTTATCCTTTTTTGCAGTTCTGACATGGGTACTACTTTCTTTGTAACAAGCAATCTATATAACAAATCATCTTCTGCCAGCAGTTTTCCAATCCTGATTGCCTGATGCATGGAATCCCTATGCTTAGGCCTGCTTTCCACCAAATCCTCCAGGCTGATTCCGAATTCAGCGAGCCTACTTTCGAAAAGTTCATATTGATCTTTCATCTCTATCTGATGCAATAAACTGCTTTGGCTTATTGAAAGGTATTTGCTCTCAAAACTGGGTACGCAGTCTTCCAGGTGGGAAAAGGGGAGTGTCTTTAGCTCCTTCTTTTGCTTATTAAAAAAGGTATACAGCTTCCTTCTTATTACCTGATCGGAAAATTTAAAAAAGTTGGCGTTCAAATTCTCATTATAACAATCTATAGACTCATTAAATGCAGAAAGGCCTATGCTATACTCCTCGCTGTTTTCAACTTCTACAAACTTCCCGATTGTCGTAGATACTGATTTTATAATAAAAGCTCTATAATCATGGATAAACTTTTCCTTTAAAAGCTTATCACCGCTTTGAATTCTTCTTATAATGTCATTAACAGAGTCTCTGCTCTGTTGTCGGTTTTTTATAAATTGTATTTTTAGCAAATTATCACTTCCTTTGTAATAAAGCTTTATATATAAATTCTAATAAACTTGAGCTTTTATGGGTAGATGCTGGAAAAATAAATTTAAATTTATTTTTCCAGCATCTACCCATAAAACAATTTAATTTGTAGAACATTTATGATAACAAAGCAAAAATTGTATTTGGTTATGCTGACAGACCTGTAATCGCTTCTCATAAAATAAATAATGAGAAAGGAGGTAAACCCTTAGAATTTGAAGTGTTACAAAGCAAACAGCATACAAATACGATAAATTAATAATAATAGGGGTGATTAGTCATGAAAGGAATTAGAAGGTTTTCCAGATTAGGATGTTTCATTTTTGTTTTGATTTTTTTGGTTTCGGCAAGTGTTTGCAATGTTTTTGCCTCAGATATCGGAAGAAGTGCTGAAGCTAGCTATGTGGTAGATAAGGTCGGAGATACTTATACATATACCGTAACTGTTAAGAACACTAGTCTAAATCCAAATGACAGCATTTATGCTTTTATGCTGGGTAACTGGTATGATGAACCAATAGTATCGCTGCCTTTAGAGAGCCCAACAGCAACGGAATTCCCTGAAGGATGGAGTTCATCAATTTTAGGGGGAAGCAGTTATAATGGCTATTCCATCTCGTTCAGTTCAGATTGGGAAGGAAGTGCCGAAGCTTCCAACTATATAAGATCCGGAAACACAGCTATATTCAAATTCACTGCCTACAATGAACTAAATGAACTTAAAATAGGGGTTTGTTTCTATAATGACAGCGGAATATGGGGGGGAGAAGGCTTCAACGGCTATGCATATAAAAAATCTTCCTCAGATCCAAAGTTGATAACAGTAGATTTTGAAGATGATCCAAGTGTCGGCGAAAAGTTTAACTGGAACCCAGACTTTGGTGTAGAACCTGCTGATATAGCTTCTCATAAAGCATGGCTGCTTTCAAAGGGCATAGATATAACAGGGACTCCAGCCGGTTTTGTTTTCTCAACAAGGATATATGGTCCTGTAGGTAATACAGGTGTTGTTATTGGTAATGCTTCTCCGCATTTTGAAGAGGAAAGTACAGGATTAAGTGAAGACGAGACCCTCAGCATAAAATTTTTAAAGCAAACAGTAAGCTATGCAAAGCTTTCCCTGACATCCAGTCCGTCCGACTATGAGAAGATTAATAATGTTCCCGCTGAAGTTATAATTGAAGCTTATGACTCAAACGGTGAATTGGTGTCCACTAGCACCAAAACATTCACAGGAGTAACAAACGGTAAGTACACTCCCGACTTCATAGAAATCTCAGCAGCTACTCCCTGCATTAATACTGTTGTTTTAAAAGTTAACGGGCATCCTTATGGAGGGATATATATTGAAGATATAACCTTCGGTTCTACACTAAACCAATCCCCTGATTTACTTATAAAGGACTTGATAGACTCTGTTAAAAAATTGGGTACTAGCCATTTTAATACCAACTACTTAACCGTAAAACTTTATAATGCAAAATATTTTATCGAAGAGGGTAAAACCGATAAAGCCTATTCCGAACTTAAATCCTTTATAAAAAAGGTGGAGTCTACATCAAAACGCCATCTATTTGATGAAACAAAAACTGAACTTATAAGCAAAGCCCAATCTATAATTGATGTATTGAAATAAAAATTTACTAAGTCGACCTATAGATAACGAATTATAAGTTCAACATTAATAAAATAAGGCTAGAACACCTAAATCATAAGTGTTTTAGCCTTTGTCTTTGCTTTACAATTATTCCTTTCCCACCTGCTGAATCCTAACAAGCTTCCACTGCTGATGCATACCTTCGTTGTCATCCCACTGGATAACCTTTCCTCCGTTTGCTTTGGAGCCGCCGCTAACCTCAAGGTACTTTCCGCTGTTTCGGTTTACCAGTTTAAAGTATTCACCTTCCACATTTATATATTCCCATTGTTGATTGTGGCTGTTTATATCCTTCCACTGTATAATGCTTGCCCCATTTGAACCAGACTTGCCTGAAACCTCAAGAATCAAACCGCTTTTTCGATTAACCAGCTCATAATAGCCGTCCCTTGTTTTTTCAAATCTCCACTGCTGGTTATAACTGTTTTTATCAGTCCATTGTATGATATTGGCCCCATTTGAACCAGATCCACCTTTTACATCCAACAGTTTACCGCTTTTTCGGTTAACAATTTTGTAGTATGTATACAACACACCTTTTCCCTTAAGGTTCGTCATATAATGATAAACCTTTTTTACCTCCTGTGAGGCACTTGGATTTGATATTCCCTTAGCTGTAATATTTAATGCAGGTGCAGCCACCGTACTCCCCATAGTATTGGCAACCACCCAGATCACAAAGATCACAGACATACTCTTTGGCCACTTCAATATATACATATGACTCCCCCCAATATCAATATACATTTATAATATCGGATAATATAATTGAAGGGTTGAGTAATAACTGCCGTTTTCAATTATTCAAACTTTACAGAATCCAACATGCCTTTGATTATCTTATCATTTTCATTATTAGTTGATGTTGTAATAAAGACAAGTGCATAACCCTTTAAGACACATGCATAATATTTTTGAGTAAGCTTTATGTCCGGCGATTCAATAACTGTCTCCAAAACCGAAAATACCTTCCCGCCAATTTTTTCTTCATACACATCCTTATCAAGCTTATATGGCATTTGGCCATTTAATTCCTTTAATCCTTTTTTTACATATTCAAGGTATTGGCTTCCCTTGTTTACTCCCTGCAGAAGACTAAGTTTCTCAGCCATTATCATAAGATTGCCGTTGTCATATGATTGATTTGTCATACCAATCTTTGAAACCATGAGCAAATAAACTGACTTTAAGTCCGCTAAATCCAACTGAGTTTGCTTGGATTTGTCATCACCTGCAATTGCTTCTTTACCTGCATTTAATACTTTTTGTTTCTCTTCATCGCTGGAAACTTTCCAATCTTTAGGAAGCTTCATTGACAAACCGAAAAATTCGTTCTTATATGTGTCACCTTCATTTTTACCTAAATCCAACTTTTTACCGGTGCTGTCATCAGCCTTTTCACTTGGCTTTGCACTTGGTTCATTGCTTGAAGACTCCTCCGGCTTTTCACTTGGTGTCTCATCGTTTTTGCTGTCAGTGTTTTCACCTGTTTTATCGCTGCTGATAATCTCGCCCTTACCTACTTCTTCCTTGTCTATGGCACCGCATCCAATAGAAGACAATGCAAGGCATGCTGCTAATAAAATAACACCTGCAATTCTAAATTTTTTCATTTTGCTCCCCCTCAATAATATTAAAAGTGTTAATGACCTTATATCAATCACTTTCAATTTGTGATACTAAAAGTAGTTTCATTAATACTAAAATACTAATGACTATTTAACTATAAATGAATCTTAAACCCTTGTCAAATTAAACATCTCCCATTTTATTTCTTGCCCCTCAGCCGAGGTATATATTATAATAATGTATTGCCATAATAAACCTTATAACCGGAGGTTATATGAAAGTCTTTGATGTAATACCAGGCCAGTTTTTCAGGATACTGACCGGAAAAAACCGCAATGTTTATGTAGAAATACTTCTGTCGCTGCGAAAAGCCTTCAAGAATGAACTTTATATAGAAAAAGACAATCTTGTAAATATGTTTGCCGAGTGCCTTGAGGATCTTATGATACCCGTCGATATAGAAGCAGAGCTGGAAGAAGCTGAATCGGATATGTCAGACATGAATATTGGGGAGCCTCAGTCCATTACATGGTCAGCAATGGCTCATCTCATATTACGTAGGCTGCGGGATACACATTGGATTGAAGTTGAATACAAGCAGCGTTCCTATGATGAGATTGTTACAATACCTCCATATTCGGTAAGCATGATTGAATTTTTGCATTCAATTACACAGGAGAACACACAAGCTTACAAATCCTACGCTTTTAACACCTATTCCTCATTGAAGACAGTTTTAAGCGATGATTCGGAGGATTATTTGTATACAGCACTGGAATCTGCCTATATGAACTGCAATTTGCTTCTGGATTCCCTCAAGATACTGCTTAATAACATACGAAGATTTCATCAGATCCTAAATAACTCCATAGCAGCCAATGATATTTTGAAGGATCACTTTGAAGGGTACCAGATATTAGTTAATGAAAGAATATTTCATCCCTTGGTAACCAAAGATTCGGTCCTGCGTTTCAAAATACCCATAATGACCATGATTGATAAAATCCGATCCAACGAAGAACTTAGAAAACGCATAGTATCATTGGGATTGAGAGAAAGACAGTATAATGATCCTGAAAGTGGTATGGAAGAACTAGCCCAAAAACTATATGAAATCTATGACACATTTGAAGGAATCGACAGGCTCATGCAGGAGATTCAATCTAAAAACACAGCCTATACAAAGGCTTCAATAGACAAAATGATTTACCTTTTGAATTATGACCAGAGCGTGAAAACCAAGCTTGCAGACATATTAATGAAGTATTACGATCTGGATGAAGATAAAAAAGAGGTTGTCTCATCGGCTGTAAATCTGTTTAGGCAATGCTGTATTGATGAAAGATCTTTATACTGCCGCTCTAGCAGAAAGATACGGTCAATTGAGCCACCTGAGAAAATTAAAATTGCCAAAACTGAGTACCCTGAAAAGGATCTGGATGATTTTCTTAAGAGTGTTCAGAGTCTTTACAGTCATAAGCAGATTGAGGATTATATGAAAAGGGAGTTTGGTGACCGTATGGTTGTGCACAGCCATGAGCTCAGTATAACAGATGACAAGAGCTTTGTGCTTATGCTTTTGGCCTCAATGAAGTCCGGAGAAAAAAGAACATTTTATGATGTGGAATTTCTGGAAGGATATGTTGAAAAAGAAGGCTACCAATACCCTAAAATGAGATTTATCAGGAAAGTAGAGGATACAAATGACAAACCTTTGGATTGAAGAATTCGAAAAGTTAAGCATTTCTGAGCAAAACATGTTCAGGAAATGCATAAACAGCCTTTTAGCAAAGACTTTTGCCGTATGTGATACCTATGATGAAGCTACAGGCATGATGAAATCCAATCCGGAATACCGCTTCATTGACCGAAACTTCGACATTATAAATACATACTTGTCCTATGCAGGCTGGAACCTTTTAAAGGACAGAAACTTAGGAGTAATACATATAGAAAGTGAATACGAGTACAATAGGCTTCATCTTAACAGCATTACGACCCTGTTTATATATACATTGCGGCTTTTGTACGATGAAGAACGAGAGAATCTAACATTACGATCAACCATACCGGTCACTACCTATGATGTTGTTTCACGTTTAATGACCTTTAATACATTAAAAAGAAAGCCTTCGGACAAGGACCTTTCCGACACCTTCAAGCTTTTGTCCAGGTTTAATATAATACAGAAACTGAGCGGTGACTGGACAGAGCCTGACTGCAAGCTAATTATATTTCCGTCAATACTAATGGTTCTTCCCAACGACTCTATAGGAAGGATATTTGCAAGCCTCCAAGAGAATTTTGATGCAGGCGACCAACCCAATACAAGTGCCCAAGATGAGTTTGATGAGCTTGAGCCTGATGTTATAAGAGGGGAGGAAGATCAATGAAAAAATTGACCCGCCTTTTACTGGTTAACTGGCACTACTATTCTGTAGAAGTTATAGACTTTGATGATATAAACTTCCTCACCGGAAAAACCGGTGCCGGGAAAACAACAATAATTGATGCAATGCAGCTGGTTCTTCTTGGTGATACAAACGGACAGCACTTTTTTAACAAAGCAGCCAATGACCGCTCCCGAAGAACACTAAAAGGCTATCTCCGCGGAGAATACGGCGATGACGGCCAAACAGGCTTTCTATCACTAAGAGAGGGCCCCTTTTCAAGCTATGTTGC
Organism: Pseudobacteroides sp.; assembly: GCF_036567765.1. Lineage (NCBI taxonomy): Bacteria > Bacillati > Bacillota > Clostridia > Eubacteriales > Oscillospiraceae > Pseudobacteroides > Pseudobacteroides sp. The sequence goes on along the minus strand of NZ_DATCTU010000033.1, from coordinate 131,342 downwards.
ATGTGAGTTTTTTGACACAGAGAAGAATCGTTATCTTACTTTAGGGGCTGTATTTGATTGCAATTACTCGCTGCAAGATGAAAACACTTATTTTATCCTGAAAGAGCCTATTCCTGATAACAAATTTATAATTGATGATACTCCTCTTTCCATTAAGGATCTGAAAGTTTATCTCCGAAAGACATTCGACAAAAACCTTTTTGAATTCAGTGAAAGCGGAAGAACCTATCAGTCAAAGATAAAGAGTCTTTTTGGGGGGCTTCGGGATAATTACTTCAGTCTTCTGAAAAAAGCTGTATCCTTTTCTCCCATTGTGGACATCGAGGAGTTTATCACCAGCAATATCTGTGACGCAAAAAACAATGTGGATATAACAGCCATGCAAGAGAACTTAAGGCATTACAGAAAACTTGAGCAGGAAGCGACCCTGATGAAATCCAGAATAGATGACCTGGAAAAAATAAGCCATACCTACAGGACACTGGAGGATGAGAAGCAAAAGCTGGCAGTCTATCAATTCCTCATTGACCGGTCAGAGCTGGAAAAAAATCTTCAGGAAATAGAAAAGCTAAAGCAAAGTATTGAAGGCACCGAAAATGAATATGCCAAAACCGCAGCAATCCAAGTACAGCTTGCAGCGGATATCATGGAAAAATCCACGGCCCGAGACGTTCTTATAGAGCAGCGTGGAAAGGATAACATTTACCAGAACCAGCAGTCCTTGGAAAACCACAAGAAAACAATAGAAGAAAAAATACGGTCTTTGGAAGGCACCATAAATGAGCTGGTAAACCGGTTTCATATATACGGCCTTAACTGGAGTGCTGCCGCAGAAGACACCGAGAATCTTTTACAGCAAGTCGGAAGACTGACCAGCAAAGATATGATCAACGATGAATTAGATCAGCTTTATACAAACCTTTCAGGCCTTAGGCATGAGATAGGAATACTACTGGATATACGAGAGGACAACCTTTCAAGCCTGAGCAGTGATCAATACCATAAACTTATGGAATCAGGGAACTCATTTAAAACATCACTTTCCAATCTGGGCCATATGCTTGGCAAGCTATTGGATTCAAAATCCCTTGCCCTAATGGAATGTGAAGAAAAGATAAGTGCCCTCAAAAGGAATATCAAGCCATATGACCGTTCAGTACAGGTTTTGAAGGAGGAAATTCAGCTTCGGCTTTCACTTAAATACAAGCACGATGTTGCCGTCAATATACTGGCAGACCTCCTTGAAATCCCCGATACAAGATGGGTTAATACAATCGAAGGATATATGAACAGACAAAAGCAGTACATATTAGTAGCACCTCAATATTATACAGATGCCTTAAAGCTTTATGAGCAAATTAAGTTTGAAATGGGCATTTATGATATTGGACTTATTGACGGAGAAAAGGTACTTTCATCAAACCCTGTTTACCTAAAAGGCAGCCTTGCAGAGGAAATTGTCACAGATGACCCCTACGCTCGTGCATATGTGAACTTTTTGTTAGGAAGGGTTATAAAATGTGACAGGGTTGAAGACCTGAGAAAGAATGATCGATCTGTGACCGATACTGGAATGCTCTATCAGGGATTCGTTGCTAGTCAGATTAACCCTTCCCTATGGCAAAAACCCCTTATAGGTAAAAAGTCTATCCAGGAGCAGATTGCAAGGCTGGAAATGGAAAGGACTGAGCTGGAAGAAGATTATAGGCTAGTTAAGTCTTCCCATGAAATGTTTAAAGGTATACGGCATATTGATACAATGAACCAGAATGAAGCACAAGATAATGAGAGGAAGCTTCAGGAGTCAATGGCAATACCCCATCTTCAATCAAGAAGGCAGGAGGTACTAGACAAGCTTTCACAGCTTGATCTGGCGTGGATTCATGACATAACTGAAAAAATCAATTCGCTTGGAACAGAAATTGAGGAACATAAAACCCTTGAGAGGGAATGCATCTCAAAATGTGGAGTTCTTAAGGAACGTATAGATAATATGCGTGACTTGCAGCTTCCTAATGAGCTCTTACAAGTTGAGATGAAAAACCGGTATATAACAACCTCCTATATGAAGGAATGGATATTCTCTGTCGGTGAGCCCAGGTTTAAGGAAGAACTGGCCAATAAAAAGAGTCCTAATGCAATAATTGCAGACTATAGGTCCCAGGTAGGTATACGCAGAAATCAATTGGAAAAGCATCGAGAGCTGCTCAACAACCTCCGTTCTGAGTACAATCGCCAGTACGGTTACAGCTATGACATCAGTGCACATGATAATCAAAAATATGATAAAACCCTGGCAGAGCTTAGAGAAGAAAAACTGCCCGAGTATCTGGAAAAAATTACAGCTGCCAAATCAATGGCCTATGAGCAGTTTGTAAGCCACTTTTTGGCAGAGCTTAAGGCCAATATAGATGACGTTACCGAGAGGATTAAAGAGCTTAATAATGCATTGAAAAAGCACAGGTGGGGAGCAGAGCAATTCAGTTTCTCTGTTATTCCCAACCCTGATTATAAGCCTTTTTATGATATGATAACTGACCCAATGCTCATGAGCGGATATAATATCGCATCCCATGTATTTATTGAAAAGCATGGGCCTGTAATTGATGAGCTGTTCTCAAAAATAATGGATTACGGAACCGGAATGGATGCAGATTCCAGGCTTGAAATGGAAAAGAACATCAAGCTCTTCACCGATTATAAGACCTATTTAAGGTTTGATATGTATTCCTATGATCAGGAAAATAACAGGCAGAGGCTCTCTAAAACATTGCTCAAAAAGTCCGGAGGAGAAACCCAGACTCCATTTTATATAGCAATGCTGGCTTCCTTCGCACAGCTTTACCATGTTAATGACCGGAACTGGAACTGCATAAGGCTCATAATATTTGATGAGGCCTTCAGCAAAATGGATGGGGAAAGAATAAGAGAAAGCATACTACTCCTACGCAGCATCGGTTTTCAGTGCATATTGTCTGCACCTCCGGAAAAGATAGGTGACATTGCACCTTTGGTGGACAGGAATATTGTTGCTATCAAAAAGGGCCGGCAATCCTTTACAAGGTTTTTTGCAGGAAGCAGGATGGCTCAGGAATTTGAAATGACTGAGGGGGAATAGAAAATGGACTATAGAAAATATATCCTGGAAAAATTATTGTACCGTTATAATAAAAGTGCCCACTCTATAGGTAATGCTAGTAACCACAGGGTCAGGATAAAACTTGGCCCAAAATCCAAAGATATGAAAGAATACGATATCGAAGACTTTGAAAAAAAGGATTTGATTCATTCTGCTATTTATGATCTTAAAGAAATGAAGTTAATAGAGTATGATTGGGAACCATTCGATAAAAAGAACGTAATGTCGTCTGTATGGCTCAATCTGGAAAATATTGATTTAGCCTATGCGATAACAGGTAAAGAGTCAAAGTTACAATCTCTTAGGTGCTTTTGCGAGAATATAGAATCTTTAATAAATGATCTTTCTAAAATTAACAATGGGACTCATGAAAAATCAAATACAAGCTGGATTGTTACAGCTTTAGAGGATATTCTTTCAAAAATTGAAAAGAACAAAAAAATTGACCCAATCATCCCTAAAACCTACGATGGCTTAAAGGAATTTTCTACGGCTCTCAAAGAAATATGTTGGAGCTCTGATAAAGAAGTATTGGAAAGGGTTTTCAGCCTCCGCTGTTATGGTGATACTAAGCACTTTGAAAACAACATACGCAGCACCTTAATTAAATTCATAAAAAAATATAGCACCTATTATATTACGGAAGATGAAGGCATGGCAGAGGAAGACATTCTACTTAGTGTAGGAATTTTAAGAAACCCTGAAATATTTGAATTTTGCGGCCCAATTATATTACTCTTCAATGATAACTATGTGGATTTTAATCTATTTACTCAGGGAGCTGCAATAAATTCAGATACTTTAGAAATTATAACTAATTTCAATATGCAAAATATTACCAAGGTTTTATTCATTGAAAACCGATCTAATTTCTCGCATTATATCAAGAATGAAATAACTAGAAATGAGCTAGTTATATATCATGGTGGCTTTTACAGTTCTTCCCGGGGCCGTTTTTTTAAATTCATTTATCAAAATGCTGCAAAAGGGACTAAGTTCTACCATTGGGGGGACATCGACCTTGGTGGTCTGTCTATATTTATGAGATTAAAAGAAAATATTATACCTGAACTTTTACCCTACTTAATGGACACTAATACTCTTGAATCCATGAAACAATACGGTAAGAATTATAGTCCTTCTTACAGAAACAAGTTGGAGCAAGCTTTAAATAATACGAAATTTTCTGAATTTTATAGCACTTTGCAATATATGTTGGATAAAGGTATTCGTTTGGAACAAGAAGCCTTTTTGCTATTAAGATGAGCTTTATTTTATAAAACTAGTAATCTTCCTTAACACTCATTAGATAAGGAACTCTAAACTCATCAAAGGCTTTAGAGTTCCCTTTTTATTTAGATTATTTAAAATCCATCTCTTACTTTCCGCCTTCTCCTATATTCATCTGTTTACTGAAATATGTCTTCCTGATATCTCCGGCTTTTTCACAAAAGGCTTCAAGTCCGATTCTCTTAATGGTGCACAGGTTGTAGAGCTTGAAGTTATGGGGATACTTGGAAGCCCCATCCGCTATGGGCATAAGGTACTCACACGGAAACTCATTGCATTGAAAGCAGTAATCCACGCCCTTGGACTTAACGCACTCCAAGGTGGAGCACTTTTGATTCCTGATGCTTAGAAACAAACATATATTTCCATCCTTGCAGCCCTTACAGACAATCTTATCCTTTGGTATTCCTGTAGCCAAAGAAAGCCGTTCCTGAAATTCCTGTGTTACATTTTTCTCGTACATTTCACAGTTAAAACAATCAATGCCGCATGGGGCAACAATCTTTTCACACATAATCATGACCTCCAATGTTTTTGGCTTAACACTTTATATGTTAATGGCTCTTTTGGTTTACTCACTTCTTAGACACTTTTCTCTCATTTCATCTACGATTAGTTCGTCATCAAAAGACGGCAGAGTCTTTAGTCTCTCAAAGAAAACCTCTTCTGTTATCCCTTCACGATTGGTAATACATGTTATTGGAAGTGCATTTATTCTTGAAAAAAATTGATTTGATTCATTTATAATAATTCTGTATATCCAAGTTGAAAGCTTAGAGCCGCCGCGGAATTTATCAATATTCTTAAAAGCCTTCATAAAGGAATTTTGCAGTATGTCCTGGGTATCATGATGATTTCCTGTCATCCTGAATGCGATGGAGTAAAATCTCTCATAGTCAGATTCAAGTAAAGTCTCAAGCTTTCCAGTCATATTTTCCCCCTCAGTAATCCTCCAAGCTTCTTACCACATTATCTGTTGACAATTGAGAATTTAAATCCTTCATATATGGCAAATCCATAGAACAGCAAATCCATTACCTTAAACCCTAATTTAAGCACATCAAAAAGTCCTATCATTTTATAAGCCTCTGACATTGTTATATTAAACTCATTTGAAATTGCTCCGTAATACGAAAAAATGTTTCCCAAGAAGCAGCCCAGAAAGGCTAAAGCCGCACCCATAATCCCATATATTGGTGCATTGCCTTTACCTAGAACCCTTACACACATTCCAACCAGGAAGCCTATTCCAATAGCTATTAATCCAATCCTATAGCCAGTAATGACTGTTATAAATGCCCATACGCCTGCACTTATAAGTGCAGCAGCCAGACCTCCAATAAATCCTAAAAACAAATTACCACGTGTTTCTTCCACCATATTCAAGCCGCTGCTGTTCTGATCAAATCCACCTGGTGAATTCGGCTCAAAGTCTGTGTTAAAATCGCTCATTTTAACCCTCCGTTAATTAAAAATAAAAACATAATAAAATTCTACACCATAAAATTACAATTTACAACAAAATTCTTACCCGTCTTCCTTTGCCACTTTACAGAGTCAAAATCATGTAAAGACAAACTTCAAAAAATAAGTTAAAATATAATCAAGTAAAAGTATCATAACACTAAACAAAAATTCTAATAACCATACATCAATCATATTTATACAGGCATTAACTGACAGGAGATCATATATGAAAAACCGAATAAGAATAAGTCTTCTTATCATATCAACAGCGTTTATAGCTTACGCTGTTTTACGCGGAGAAGTGAAGCAGGTGTTTCGCAAAGCAGTCTTAATATGTCTGGAGTGTATAGGAATTGGTTAAAATTAAAAGATACTGGTTTCAGATTACTTCCCTCTTATTGGGTAATTCTTATTTAAAGGGCTTTTTGGAAGGAACTATTTATACCGGAAATCTGAAAAAAATCTGCTTCCCTGGGCTAAACTGCTATTCATGTCCTGGGGCAGTGGGTTCATGTCCTATCGGATCCATGCAGGCTATTGCCCTTGATATTAGATTCAAATTTTCTCTATATATTGCAGGGATTTTGATATTTATAGGTACCCTTATAGGCAGGGCCGTATGTGGTTGGATTTGCCCCTTCGGATTTTTTCAAGATATACTGTATAAGACACCATTTAAAAAAATAAAAATTCACAAGCTCTTTGAAAAGCTCAAATATGTTATACTGCTTGTGACCGTTATTTTACTTCCTGCACTATATATAAGCTTTGATATTGGTTCAGGTTCTCCATATTTTTGTAAGTTCATTTGTCCGGCAGGCACCTTGGAAGCAGGCATTCCACTGGCTATAGCAAATGAAAGAATCAGATCGACCCTGGGACTTTTGTTTACATGGAAAATGGCATTACTTATAGGTGTTATCATTCTGTCTATGGCGTCCAAAAGGCCTTTTTGTAGAGTTGTTTGCCCTTTAGGAGCCATTTATTCGGTATTCAATAAGATCAGCTTTTATAGAATGGAAGTTTCCAAATCGAAATGCACACGCTGTGGAAGCTGCAAAAGCAAATGCCCTGTAGATCATACAATCTATGAAAACCCTAACGGTCTTGAGTGCATACGATGCGGGAACTGCAAGAAAAACTGCCCTGCAGGTGCCATTAAGTCCTATTTCGGAAATCATGAGCTCAATTCAAATTCCAAATGTGATAAGCTTCACGATGTAAACATTTAAATTGTAATGAAACCTAAAAAGCAGGTACCTGCCAAACCGGCAGATACCCGCTTTCTCTATCAGTATGTATAATTAAATCTAATAGCCAGCATGATTACATCTGTCATGTTTATAGCTCCATCATTGTTCAAATCACATTTTCTATTGTATTTGCTATCTTGTAAAGTCGCATTGAAGCTATTTGCAATAAGAATTACATCCACCATATTAACAGCCCTGTCGCCGTTTATATCCTCAATTACTGTGTTGGCTTTGGTTGGTGTAGGAGTGCTGGTTGGAGTATTGGTTGGTGATTTAGTCGGTGTATGGGTGGGTGTGTTGGTGGGAGCAGTTGATGGAATTCCTCCCCCCATAAGTGATTTCACCAGATTACCTGACTGGGTTAGGTCGCTGCTGGTCCATCCTCCCTGTGTGCTTGCTCCTGCATTTAGTATTGCGGAGGTTTCAGCTTTCGGACACAGCGACCAGTTAACCCAGCTTATTTTTTTGCTGTTGAGAAAATCAATCCAGGTTTTGGTTTCTTCCACAAATACCCCTCCAGTACCGGAAGCAAGGCTTGTTCCCCACTCAGAAACAAAAACACCGCAGCCCTTACTTAAAGCAGTATTTATTTTGTCTCTTAAAAACTGCTTGTGTGTTCCTGCATAGAAGTGGCAAACATATTGTATGTTTGAGAAAGAAAGGGGATCATTAGCGGCAGCATCCACATCCTGACTCCAGTTACCTGTTCCTACCAAAATAACGCTTTCAGGATCATTTGCCCTTATCACAGGAATCACTTCATTTGCATAAGGCTTTATGCTAGATGACCACTGTACCTTGTTGGGCTCATTACAAATTTCATATATAACATTTTTGTGGTTTTTATATAGGCTTGACATTTCTGCAAAGAATTCTTTTGCTTGAGCCTTATAGGTGTTTGGGTCACCATCGGAAAGAATATGCCAGTCGATTATTACATATATTCCAAGCTCAGTTGCTGCATTTACTATTTCCTTAACCTTTTCCTTATAAGACGGATTTGTTATATATCCCTTTTCCGCGGTGTACAGTGCTGCTCTAATAACAGTAATGCCCCAGTCATCCCTTAGCCATTTGATACTGTTTATATTCATGTAGTCTCCATAATATTGAAGACCTGCAGAGCTTACGCCCTTTAACTGAATGGGCTGGCCAGCCTGGTTGCATAGCTGTGTCCCCACTACCTTAAGCCTTCCATTTGCAGAAACAACATCTCCTCCTGCAGATGCCTTCAAAGGAGGAACAGCCAGAAATACAGAAACTATAAGGGCCATTGCAAGCAGTAGCGGCAAGCTGTTCCTTTTTAAAACTTTTTTAATTCCTCTTTCCTTTTTCATAATTTTTCCCCTTTCATAAATTAAAATAAGTAATAAGTATACTCTGCGAATAATAACCGCACTCTGCATAAATACGATTGATAAACGCTTTATACCCCTATATCAATGTTTTTGGAGAATTTAACGAGAAATTAAGTGCATAGAATGTGCATATTGACTACAGCTCAATGTAATATTATTTTATGTCCATGTAATTTTATTATATCCTACATATGAGAATTAGTAAATTTTTATTTTGATGTATATTGTTCCTTATGACGGTAACAATAAAGTATGGAGGTGGATATTGTGAATATGAAAAAGTTATTCCCCGAAAAAAAATTAACAAGAAAAAAAATATTGAACTTTCTTGATAAAAGATTGTTTTACATCGTTTTGACCCTATGTGTCTGCATTTTGGGTGCTACTGTATACTTTACCATGGGAACCGAACAAACAGGGAATGTAAAAAACATTGCTCAAGGAGAAATTTCTGATGAGATTAACAACCCTGCTTCCAGCATTCTTGGAAAAAGTCCCGAAAAACTTGTACCGAATAAGAGCAATGAGGAAAACAAATTGCAGGCAGCAACACCTACTAAGTTGGCTCCAAGTCCAACACCGGCTGTAACTGCAAAGCCCACAGCCAAGCCATCGGCTAATAGCGGTAAAAACACTGATAAACCCGCTTCAGGTAAAAATATCGCTAAAAGTCTCGATATGATAATGCCCGTTTTCGGACAAATATGCGTTGATTATTCAAGTGATAAGCCTGTGTACTCAAAAACACTTGAGCAGTGGCAAACCCACGAGTATGTGGAAATTGCCTGTGAAAAAGGCTCTGCTGTAAAAGCAGTTGCAGATGGTTATGTGAGTGAAATAACGGATGATCCAAGGTATGGTATCACGATTGTGCTGGATCACTCAAATGGGCTTAAAACTGTATATGCAAACCTTGCAAGCAGTAATATGGTTTCAACAAACCAAAAGGTCAGTATTGGAGACATTATAGGGTGTGTTGGGAATACTGCTGTATTTGAATCAGCAGAACAGCCCCATCTTCATTTTGAAGTACTTAAAAACGATGAGCCTGTGAATCCCGCAAATTACTTACCAAAGGAGTAAAAATACTCCTTTACCGAGCTATACATTATAAAAAAACACAGCACTTTATACCTATAAATACAGATGCCTTTTATCCAGCTTGGATATTTAGGCACCTGGCTTTGTTCGGGTCTAAAGTGTTTTTGTGCTGAAATTCCTAGTATCCCGATACATTTAGGTAAACCTCCCTCTTTTTCTGCCATCCGTCTCCAATGACAATCTCATCTATATTGTTTTTGTCTACGCAAGCCGGGTCAATAAGAAATGATGGAACATCAACCATACCATTATTTAATTGGGTTTCGGTTGGTACCTTCTTGCCTTTCGCAAGCATCACAGCAATCTCTGCAGCCTTTAAAGCCAGCTTTTCTATTGGCTTGTAAACCGTCATTGATTGAGTTCCCTCGACTATTCTCTGGCAGGCGGCTATATCTGCGTCCTGGCCTGTAAGCCCGACCTTGCCTGCAAGCTTACGTTCTGATAGTGCCTGAAAGGCAGTGCCTGCACAACCGTCATTTGATGCTAATACTGCTGCAATATCATATTTATTTCCCCTTAATGCCTGACTTACATTTTTGTATGCGATTTCCGGATTCCAACCTTCAGTCCACGTTTCAGACACGATTTTAATATCTCCACGTTTTACGTAAGGATCAAGCACCTTATGCTGCCCTTCCCAGAGAAGTTTGGCATTGTGATCCTCCTTTGAGCCTCCCACAAGTATATAGTTACCCTTTGGGAATTTTTTTACCAGATACTCAGCTTGAATCTCTCCAACCTTTCTGCTGTCAAAGGATACATAATAGTCCAGATTACAGTCCCTGATCATTCTGTCATACGCAATAACCTTTACTCCGTTTTTATGAGCAAGATCAACTATTGATTTGGCAGATATGCTGCTGTTGGGCACTACAACAAGCACATCAACTTCTTGCTTTATGAGCTCTTTGGCCATCTTTTCCTGCAAATCCTTTTGGCCGCTTGCAGATTTTGCATAGACCTGAGCCCCATAATCCTGTACATTTTTTGTAAAGAGCTCCATGTCTCTTCCCCAACGTTCCTCCCACAGTGCATCTATCAAAAAGCCAACTTTAATGTCCTTTTTATCTTTTCTTTGTTCTGAAGCACAGCCTGCAATAAAAAGTACAATCACACAAACAGAAGCAAAAATAATAGCCGCTTTAGAGCATCTTGTGATTCCCATGTTATTTTCCCTCACTGCCCGTTGACTTATTAGCCTGCCTATATTCTAAAGGTGTCTGCCCTGTTACCTTCTTGAACACCCTTGTAAAATAATTGGGGTCATTATATCCTACCTCGTAGCATATTTCCTTTATGCTCACATTAGAGTCGGGTATTCTCTTCTTTGCAGCGTCTACCCTTAAATCAGTAAGAAAATCAATAAAATTCTGACTCATCTGACTTTTAAAAAGTTTACTTAAATAATAAGGACTGACATTAACTGCTTTTGCAACGTCCTCCAATGTTATTTCATGCATGTAATTGGTTTCAATGAATCTGGCAGCACTTAGGATAATATCATCTTCTGTATTGGTAATTTTTGAGTCCGCCAAATGGCTCACCAATCGTTGTATTTTGGAAGCACACCATTCGTATATCTCCTGTTTTGATTCGAACATTAAAATCTTTTTTCTTTCAGTATCATCGAAAAATCTATTTGCAGCACTTTCCATCTCAAATTCCAGAGGTATTCGTGTCAAAACCACCATAAGCTCACACATCTTATTTGTAATATCCCTGGTTTCCCATGTGATTATCGAAAAATAAAGCTCTTTAAATGTTGCTAATGCATCATACTTGTCATTTTGCCGGATTTTTTCACATAACTGGCGTTCAAGCTTCAGCGAATATGAGGTATCTATCCTTTTGATTTCAATATCATCCACATGGCTTACTGACTGTGTCTTTGAGCTTACAGCCAGGTTTGCCTCATTATACGACTCAATAAGGCCTCCAATGCCTTTATGCAAACCTCCTATGCCAACTGAAGGCATTATTTCCAGTTCATCCTGAATCTTTTTAATCAGGCTTTTTGCCAGATCTATAGAAATCATTCTGATTTCATCAATATCATTAATTCCATCCTCTGGAAAGAAAACTGCAATCCTGCTTGAAAAGACAGGGCTGATAATACAATAGCCTACTCTGGCATTAAAGAACATAATAAGAAGGTCCCTTACCTTTGATATTAGCATACTTTTTATCATATCCCTGCTTTTACTCTCGGTTATATTAAAATCCAAAACCATTGAATAGCCTGCATCGAATGATTTACCTAAAAGCTTTGGATAGTCCATCTGATTAATTCTCTCTACATCTCCAAAAACCATTGAAAGTGCAAATTCGCTTTCCAATACCGGAAGCACATTGCTTAACCTTTCTTTGAGCTCCAACTCCTGGTTTTTCTTGCTCTTCACCTCTTCTATAATACCAAGCACCTTACCCACCGATTCAATAATTCTTTCCTTTCTGGCTGGCTTTAAAATATATTCATCAACAGATAGACTCAACGCCTCCTTAGCATACTTAAAGTAATCATATGCAGTTAAAACTATAAACCTGGTTTCAGGGTTGATTTTCTTAATTTCGGATATAGCCTGTAACCCATTAATACCCGGCATTTTAACATCCATGATCATAAGATTGGGGTTATATTCCGAAGCTCTTTCAATAGCCTCTCTCCCTGTCTGTGCCTCAGCTACAATCCTAATTTGAGGAAAATGCTTGTTTATTACCATCTTAAAAGCGTCTCTTACAAAAGACTCATCATCAGCGATTATCATTTTATACATAATGCATCACTCCATTTCTGCAGGAAGATAAAGAATAACGCTTGTACTTTCTCCCACTTGGCTCTTTATTTCTATCACATCCCTTTTCCGGTAAAACAATCTCAATCGCTTAATTACGTTTTTTAATCCAAGGCTTGTGGTGTGTCCTGCAGGGACATTAAAATCCGGAAGGGGATCATCCGACATTATTTCTTTTATCCTTGCCTCACTCATGCCAACACCGGTATCCCATATCTCTACAACAATATTTTTTTGTTTCTTAAACACACTTATTTTAATAATACCCGGTTTTTCTATCTTTTCTATACCATGCAGGAAAGAATTTTCAACAATAGGCTGGATACTGAGGCATGGTATTGTTATATCCAGCAGGCTGTCATCTTCTATCTGGACACTAAATTCAAATTTGTCATTAAACCTAGCCTTTTGTATATTTATGTACTCCTTAATATTATTTATCTCATCCCTCAAGGTGCCGTATTTATGGGATCTTGAGAGATTGTAGCGAAACAAGTCAGCCACCGACATTATCAGATCATATGTTTTATCAGCATCTTCCTTTAATGCAGTATGTGCTACACAGCCTAGCGTATTAAAAAGAAAGTGAGGGTTGATTTGTGCCTGTAATGCTCTAAGCTCCGCCTCTTTAAGAAGATTATTTATTTCAAGATTCTCAACTTCCTTTTGTTTCAGCTTCTTTTCCACCTCAGCCTTTTCCTTTATCTCAGAAATCAACTTTTTTATATTGGAAATCATTGTGTTAAATGCTGACGTAAGAATGCTTATTTCATCTTTTCCAGTTATGGGAATCTCCTCAATATCAAATTTGCCACCTGAAACAATATGTGCAACCTTTGTAAGATTCATTATATGTCTTGTTATCCTTCCTGAGAATACAATGGAGAAAACAATGCTTACAAATGCTGTTGCAAAAAGCGTTATTACTATAATGTACTGGTTCTGCATCTTTTGGACAAGACCTATCCTGTAGGAAGAAACCAGCTTATTGATTTGTTCCTTCATATAACCTGCTATTTTCTCAGATTTATTAAAATGTATGAGGGATTTTTCCGGATTCCTTCCTGATTTGGCACGAAGGGCTTCCTTTGCTTCTTCGGTATAGGATAGCACCATTTCTTGAATACTTCTATAGGTTGCATATTCCGAAGGATCCATAAGCTTTAGATAGAAAGCGTCATTTATATCGTTTATCAGCTTGTTGGAGCTTACCTGTGAATCAAAATTTCTAGGCACAAACCTTGTAAGCACGATGTCATTTGCAAGATCGGATTGTGTTTTATTGATATCCTCCATAATATTATCAAGAGACTTCAGGTTGTGAACAAATGATGAATACTGGAGAAAAACAAAATAACTTACAACGCTCATTGCTAAAATCAATGTTACAAAAAACACTACTAGTTTGGTTTTAATACTAAAAAACATTTTCTTGCCCCTATCTATGTGAAGTAAAATAAAAGCTCGTTATTCCGAAAACTCTGTATAAACAAAATCGAAGCCCTCCTCTTCAGGCTTTTCTAATTTCCCTTTTTTATGATTAATCATTTTACTCATTGCATTTTTACCTATGCTATAAGGATCCTGTATCACATTAGCTAAAATTGTCCCTGTCTTGATGTAAGTTTCCATCTCGTAGTTTATACTATCCTTCAAAACATAGTCAGAACCTATTATTTTGATCCTTTCGGATTTGTTGAGATCAACAATTTCTCTGGCCGCACCGATAGTATCGTTGTAATTGGTGCAGAAAACATAATTGATATCCGGGTGTTTGACTAATAATTTTCTTATAGCACTCCTAGCCTCGAGGATATTTGAACTCGTCTTCACACTTGCAGTTATGCCTATACCCGGACTGGAAGTGACCTTTTCCAAAAATCCGTCTGTTCTTGATCCATCTCCTGTGTCAGGTGACAGAATTGCGATATGAGCATTTGCACTCATACTTTGAGTCACAGCCTCCGCTGCTCTTTCCCCTGCATACTTATAATCTATTCCGACATAAGCACTCCTATTGCTAAGCGGGCAATCTGTATCAATTGTAATTACCGGGATACCTTCGTTCTCAGCTTTATTAATGACATCAATAAATTGGGGCTTATCATAAGAGTGTGCAATTATTCCATCAACCTTTGACAGGATTGCTATATTAAAAAAATCCAGCTCCGCTTCCTCGTCAGTCCAATCACTTTCCATTACCTGCAGCGAAATGTTTTCTTTCTTTGCCACTTCTTCCACACCCACCCTTACCTCTTTCCAAAAAGGATCGTGCTTTTGCTGAGGAATAAATGCAAAAGTGTATTTGAAATCAAAAGGCCGCCCTTCACTCTTGGTTTTTACTGAGTACAGAGTGCCTGCAGATATACTTATTACAGATAGTACTAAAATAATAAGTAAAAATATATACCTTTTTGCCATTCTATTTCTCCTATAAATTACAGTTCAACCCATTATTTCTTTGCTACCTATATTTAACTACTATATTAAAATAAAATCAATACCTGATGTGCAGAAATTGATATCGTAACTTCTATGGCTATAATGTATAATGGATATTATTATACAGTTGACTTTCAATCCAATTTATATAATATACGTGGAGAACAATAATGAAAAAGTTTAACGATTTAAAATTTATAGATCTGTTTGCGGGTATTGGAGGGTTCAGGCAAGCCCTTGAGTATTATGGAGGAAAGTGCGTGTTTTCCTCAGAAATAGATGAACAAGCCTGTATTACATATGAAGCTAATTATGGTGAAAAGCCTTTCGGAGATATCACCCTTATTAAGAGCCATGAGATACCCTCCCATGACATACTGTGCGGAGGCTTTCCTTGCCAGGCATTCAGTATAAGCGGGAAGCAGAGAGGCTTTGAGGATACAAGGGGTACCCTGTTTTTTGAAATAGCCCGGATAACTGAATATCACAAGCCCTTGATGCTATTTCTTGAGAATGTGAAAAACCTTGTCCGCCATGACAGCGGAAAAACCTTTAAACATATGCTGGATATACTCAATGACCTTGGTTACAATGTCTTTTACAAGGTTCTCAACGCAGGCCACTACAGCGTTCCTCAATTTAGAGAAAGGGTATACATGCTGTGTTTCAGAAAAGATCTAGGTGTAGATTATTACCAGTTTCCTGAACCATCGGGCAGCTATACTTATTTATGTGACATACTTCTTCCTGATAATGAAACCGACAAATATGTGATTGACAGAAATGATATGGTTTTATATTACAATTTGGAGCAAAACCATGCAGCAAAACCCTTACGGATAGGAACAATCAACAAGGGCGGGCAAGGCGAAAGAATTTACAGCCCATATGGTCATGCAGTGACTTTATCTGCCCACGGCGGAGGTGCAGCTGCAAAAACAGGGGCGTATCTGATAAACGGCAGGGTACGCAAGCTTGCACCACGAGAATGCTGCCTTGTTCAAGGCTTCCCAGCCGACTTTATAATTCCCGTTTCTGATGGGCAGGCCTATAAGCAGTTTGGAAACAGCGTTGCAATTCCGGTTCTCAAGTCTATATTAAAAAACGTTGTACAACTTGATGGGCTGAGGGACTTTGTTAAAAACCACGAAGACATAATTCCCTAGATGCTGAGTTCATAAATGTTATTTTTTCTTAGAACTGGCAAACAACATCAGATGTTTTCAAATACAAAAAGCTTGTACACTTGAATCTCTAAAGCATTTGCCAGTTTTTCAATATTATCTAAAGATATGCTCCGAGTGCCTCTTTCAACATCAGAAATATATGTTCTGTGAAGCCCTGTTATTTCTGCCAGTTTCTCCTGGGAAAAGCCCTTTTCATTCCTGTACTTCCTGACATTAACTCCGAACTTCCCACATATACCACTTCCCACTTTTTTATATCCTCCCTATCTGATCCATCTCACTTAGTCTGTTCCTTATTTCTACTACTAGAAGCTCTTTACCTTGCTCTCTGTCTTCTCCGGTATATCTTAGCGAGAAAACTACTGTCTCATTGTTGGTACCACTTCTCTTCTTAATATAATATCTCGTTGAGCTCTGTTTAGACAAGAAAAGATCAGGACCCAAGTAGCACTGACTTTTGGCAAGATCTACAGGGTTCTTTAATGTTAAAACCGCCTTATTGCCTTCCATTTTGAATTCTCGGACGCCATTTCCAATTCTTTTTAAATAATCCTTGAGTTCTCTTTCTGCCCTTCCGAATTCCATTTTAGGCAGATGGGCTGACCCGCTTTTTTTCCTTCTAAGACAAGCAGTTACTTCAAAATATATTCCCAGACTATCGATAGGTATAAGTATCATATTACCATCAGGTTTTGTAGATGTTATAACAAATTTACTTTCTTTTGCCTTGTAATGATTTATAACCCAACTTATCAGGGTGCTGCTGAGACACTCTATGTTTATAGCAGACTGTACCACATTATTAAACTTTCCGTAGTTTGTATTTAGATAACCTATAATATCCTGTGCACTCTGGTAACTGCAATCAAGCTTATTACCCGGAGAGAATGTATAAGAACTGCCTGAATTTACTATAACAAACTGGCCGCCTTGAGAAGGAGACAGCTTTGACTCTACAGTAAAAACAACGTTACCGTCTTTACTTATTATTATATCAGCCTCATTACTATTGGCGCCTCCGCCTTGGGTCACGGTTACCCCTAAATTATTATCCTTACAAACCTCTCTAATATACCCAGCTGCATTTTGCTCAAATATCTCCCATTTCTTCATAATCTGCACCCCCTAGTAATAAAATTCCACTACATTTAATACCTCATAAAAATCAATTGATTTTTATGTAATTATATATATATCCTCCAATATATGTTATTAAAATTCTGCTTATAAGTCTACAGACAATAAGTTGCATGGTATATGTACAATCATTGTATAGTCATTGTATCTTTCATATTTAAGGTTTTTAACAAATCTTTTCATATATGGCCTTCTTAAAGCATAAATATACCATAGGATTTATCACCAATAATTCCATATACAATTTCAATGCTATACATATTTTACCAACAAAGGTGTGACAGGGGGGAATTCTGAATTGAAGGAGTACATAGAAGAGCGTGCTGTAGATTTGGCCAATTTTATTATTGAAAACAAGGCAACCGTTAGAGCAGCTGCAAAAAAGTTTGGTATAAGCAAAAGTACTGTACAAACAGCACTTATAAAAAGGAAAGGAATTGGTCATTTTTCTTCAAAATTGATTAAGGGGGAAAAACGACTATGAAAGAGTATATAAGTGAAAGGGTTTTGTCTCTAGCTAATTATACCATAGCTAATAAAGCTACCGTTAGAGATACGGCAAAAAATTTCGGCATTAGTAAGTCCACAGTTCATAAGGACATTGTTGAACGACTCATGGATTTATATCCGCAGCTTGCAGAAGAAGTAAAAATCATTTTAGAAATTAATAAAGCTGAAAGACATATCAGGGGTGGAAATGCAACACGTAATAAATACAAAATAAGTACCTAATAATTGTTTTATAAAAGTCTCTATGAGGGGTTACTCATGGTGACTTTTTTTTAAGTCTTTATTTTTAAGACGTTGGGTACTTTATTCAGTGACATATTCCTTTATAGTCAACACTATAAAATAAAAATATGACTGGAGTGAATTATTTATGAAAATGTATGGGTATGTTCGAACTTTTATATTGCCACAGGCTACATATTATCAAATGAAGTTAGCAAAGGAGAATAACGAAAAGATTTTAAATGAAAAGGTTATTGCATTATTAGCAATAGTACCAAAACAGAACATATTTGTTGATAAAAATATACGGAAATATGTACAGTTACCAATAAATGCTGACTTGCCAGGGTATGCCTCTTTGCTTCAAGTACTAAATAAGGGAGATGTTGTGGTTGCTATGGACATTAAAAGTATGGCATCATCTGTCCAAGAACTATTAGAGTTTATCAGTTTTTTAAGAAGCCAAGGTATATTTTTTAAATCTATTTCAGAACCGTATATAGATACATCAACAATAAGAGGAGACTTTGTTTTTGAATTTATAAAATTACTTGCGGAACTTGAAAAGCAAACAACTTCATTTTGTAATGGACGTTATGCAAAATACAATGATACTTGTTATTATAGGGTAATTGATACATTTGATATGTTTATGAACAAGGTTATACAGCTTTTTGGTTCACAGGGGTTATTTCAGAAAGACGTCACTCCTGTTGCTTGTAAACACTCTGATAGTATAAACTACGGAGGAACTAATGCTTGTAAATGGTATGCTTACAGCCAATACGCATTTCATGAACTATTAACGGATGCTGGTATTATAAATAGTACCAAGAAGTAGAATATCACATCCACTTGAATAACTCCGCTACAGTTAAGTAGAGGGGTTATTTTTGTATTTAAGCTCACTTTATGGTAAATCTTGTTCTTCAAGGATCAGACTAATAAACTTTGATATAATTTTTATGCTTTTTTCGTTGCACTTGTTAAGATTCTTCGCAATTTCGTCTTTTATATATTCTTTTGATGTATAAATTGAATCAATTAAAATATAGTCAGGTGTAACCTCCAAAGCATTGCAAATTTTGACTAATGTATCAAGGCTTGGTATAGAACGGTTTAACTCAATATTACTTATATAGTTATTTGACAGTTCTACCATTTCAGCAAGTTGTTCTTGAGTTAACCTTTTCTTTTCTCTTACAATACGAATTCTACTGCCAAGTTTTTTATAGTCAATTTGCATTTTTATCACCCCAGTAAACTGTAACAAGTTTTACTGGTCGTTAAAACACAACATAAGTGTAAATTACACTAATATATTAAATGTTGATATAATTATAAGTGTAATTTATACTTGTAATTTTATTGCTACTAAATTAAACTATAAGTGGAAATTACATTTATAGCAACATATAAAAGGAGGACTGCACATTGGATAACATGTCATTTGCAAATATTTTAATCTGTTCAGGGGTAATTTCTTTTGGATGCACATTTATTTTTAGTTTAATCTTTGCGATATTTCAACGAACTCTTGGGAATCGTTCTGTGTCTCATACGAAATATAGTACAGTTATAAAAGCTGGCTTTTTACTTTGGATACCAGTTTTTGTTATTGTGTCGCTAAAATCTTGCGGTTTATGATTTTAATTTGTATACTTATTATAATAAATAAACATATAGTTAAACATTAGAAATAATAAGGGGTTCTGATGATTAACTTAAATGATATGGTGTTACAATCCAACGACAATTTCGGCAACTTCTGGATTTGTTTTGGAGATTTTTTAGACATATTTTACAGTACCAAAACAAGTTATGCTGAAAGGATACTTGCAGTGGAAAAAGAGCTTGAATTTCAGTAAGTTTACCCAAATTCAGGCAACATCTGTTGTAGCATCCGTTAATTTTCTATGTGACAAGTACGGAATAGAAAACCCACTTTGGTTGTTTAACAAAAAATATTTTCTAGAGACATCATATTTCTCGTTAAATTCGAAGGGTAACTTGCGAATAATATTGTTAGCGGTGTCGCCTTTGCAGTACAAAATGTGACAAGTATAAGTGGTATTACTAAAAGTGCAACAGTTATTAACTATATGTTAAACTGAATACATATTACATATATAATAAATTTAAGTGGACTAGGAGGATTATTATGGGCACATATGAAGAACTATATAAACAGGTGATTCGCAGGATTGATGATTTAGAGTCGGGTAGCGAATTTTACTTGCGTGACATCATTACCATGCCACCTGCATTATTGGGAACGTGGTTATCTGTTGATGTTGAAAGCGGTAAAATACCTGATGTTGAGCGTCTAGGATTCGTAGTATCTGCTCAGAAATATCGAAAGAAGTAGTTTGATTTCAAATCCACCGAAAGATTATACTAGTTCAGTCAAGCAGGAGTGTATTTATGAGACATTTTATTCTTAAAAAGAAGGACATAGCGTTAATCGACTTCAATTTATCATGGAATGCACTTGGTGAGATTACTTATCAAGTAAACAACATATTGGTTAACGACGTACTATTACCATACAACTTTAAAGTGGATACCCTAATTTCTTGGTTACAGCACAGATTTGTACCTAAGAACAGGGCATTTGTCGAGAGTATTTTAGGCTCGTTAGTAGGAAATAACGAGCCTAGACTAATATCTCTATTAGGTATCACACTAGGGTTAAGTCTTGTAGATGATTATTGGGTAGTCCCTCATGATTCTAGCTACTTATGGAAGGACTACAACCTATACGACAATAACTTTTCTGAGGTTTTAGCATTATCTGCGTTTACAGGGCACATTACCAAAGTAAGTGGGGTTATAAGTTCGCCTGAGCCTACAACGAATGGAATGTTGAGAAAGTGTTGGAGAAGGATTAACAACGAGGTTTTGTTATACAAAGCTGGGACAGAAGGGTATTCTAATGCGGGCAAAGAACCCTACTCGGAGTATTATGCCAGTCAGGTAGCCTTAGCTATGGGGTTGGATGCTGTGACATATGACCTTGAGCGGTGGAAGGGGGTTTTATGTTCAACCTGTAAATTATTTACTTCTGAGAGTCTCTCTTTTATTTCGGCTTTTGATGTTTTTGGGAACATGCCAGTATCAGAAATACTTTCCAACTCAAGTGACAATACTAAAAACAAGCTACTTGACCTAATGGCTTTTGACGCTGTAGTAATAAATGAGGATAGGCACTTTAATAATTTCGGGTTTATAAGAAGCAACACAACTGGCGAACTGTTAGATGTTGCACCTATATTTGACAATGGGGTGTCGTTGCTAAATTACGGACTTGACAGTGATTTGCTGAACTTGGACGAGTATTTGCAGTCAAGGCAAATGACCTTTGCATTTATTCCTGCGACAAACTTGGACGTAGTGAGGGGTTATTTGACTTCTACCCAAAGAGGCAGATTGAGGAAGTTATTAGGCTTCGAATTTAAGAGACATTCAAATTACAACTTATCGGAAGAGCGTTTATCAGTCTTAACCCAGTTAGTAAGACATCGAGCTGGGGTTTTATTGGATAAGTCTTAAGCGTGACGGTGTATTCTATAAATTGGAGGGGTAACAAGTATAAATAAGGAGATGATTAAGTATGTTAACTTGTGATAGTTGCGGACGTACTATTGAGAAGGATGAAAAGTATAAGAAATGTCCTTTTTGTGGTGACATTTTGTGTATAAATTGTGCAGAAGATGGGGAACAGACACCATGTTGTGGTACTAATTGGGATGAAGAGAGTTTAATGTGGTAGTTGCCTTTGAATAAATTCAGTAGTTTAGAGCGAGCTATAAGAGCCTACATTGCATGGGCGGTTAGTTATGTTTAAAATTAATATCCTCGTTCGTGGTCTATTTGCCTTTACGGTTTCGTTAATTTGCCCGTAGGGGTTTTTATTTTGTTTTTGGGTAGTTTTCTTCAGAAAGTAAATAAGCGGTTTTAAAGGGCAATTTTGGCGGTTGATTTGTGATTTGTGAATGCAGACCAGTGGCTACAAAAGTAAGCTATAATAAACGTCGCAAATTCAAGTCTATAAAGGTTTATTATTGCTTTTTTAAACGTTCGATAAATATAAGTGAATTTTACGGACATTTTTATATAAACGATAAATAATAAATTTGAATAGAGGGGGCTGTATAAAATGTCCAAGATAGGTTATATTCGTGTAAGTTCATATGAGCAAAATACAGATAGACAGGAATTTGCCTTACAAGAAATAGGGGTTGAAAAAGTTTTTCTTGAAAAGGTAAGTGGAAAGGATACAGATAGAGCAGAACTTAAAAAGATGTTGGACTATATTCGTGAAGGTGATATTCTTTACATTGAGAGTATCAGCAGACTTGCTAGAAGTACAAAAGACCTTCTTTTTATAGTTGAACAATTACAAGAAAAGGGGGTTGGACTTGTTAGTTTAAAGGAGAGCATTGACACAAACACACCACAAGGCAAGTTTGTACTTACACTTTTTGGTGCTTTAGCTGAACTTGAAAGGGAGTATATTCTCCAAAGGCAAAAGGAAGGCATTGCCATTGCTAAAGCTAAGGGAAAGCATTTAGGAAGACCTAAAACAGAGTATCCGAAAGACTTTTGTAAAGTTTATCAGGATTGGAAGAAAAACGATATACAGGCAGTAGAAGCTATGAGACTTTTAAATTTAAAGAAGAGTACCTTTTACAAGTTAGTGAAAGAGCTTGAAAAAACTGTATGATTTTGTTTCTATATATGTTAAAATTTATACTGACTAGGGAGGATTGATAAATTAAATATTGATAGTGAGGGGACATAATGAATTTTAAGGTATCTATTTTAGGCAGTATAACCTTAGAGAAATGTGTGCAATCTGTCACTTTTTATGTAGAACCACCATCAGATGATTATACCAGTAGAAGAACTTACCCAATAAACTCTATGATAATTAATGGTAAAATCGACGCAGACGAAAAGACAATACCACTTTATGAGTGGGCATTAATTCCAGCAACTGACCCTAATTGTTATAAGGACATAACTGTTGAGGAAACCCAGTCCAATCAAGTGGTACGAAAGGTTAACTTTTCCAAAGCTTTTGTAGTAGACTACTCGGAACGGTTCTCAAATAATACAGGGGTTGGATACTTTTCGCTTTTTGTTAGGCAGTTAGCTGGAACTGATGTTGAATGCACTTCATCTGCACAGCAGACAGCCAAAGCAGAAATGAAGTCTCCAGAGATTAAAGGAACTAAGATTTTACCTCAAACACAGGAAGAACAAGTATTAGAAGATAAAAGTCTTGGAAAAACTACTGTAGGTGGAATCAGTTTCACTGATCGGCTTATTGCAAGTAAGAAAGAAATGCAATTTAATAATCAAGCTCCTACACTGGAAGACAAGCGTGCAGTGCAAGCAAGAGTTGATGATATTAAAAATGTTATGTCAGAGGAAGAAAAAAAGAGGACAACTTTTGGTGTAGCACTTGTTAGAACCAAAGATGGTAAAAAAGAATTTTGGGTTAGCTCCGCAGGACAAAAAGGCATAGTACGTACTGATATTCGTAAAAATGACAGGGTTATTAAGAATAAAGTACCTGAAGGTGATAGTATTAACCGCCTTAATGACGCAGAACAATCTTTGATGAGAGCAGCAGAAGAACAAGAAGTAGAAATTTTAGCAATGGGAGCAACAAGGGACATGTGTCCAGTCTGTCAAGAAGTCGCTATGTCAAAAGGTCTATTGAATAAAATGGTTACACCATTAAAAAAGTGATTTTAGGAGGGGTTATTTATGTTTACTACACAAGAAAAGAATTATATACAGGATATTAATGAGTTAACGGATTACATTAGGACTGATTCAGATTGGGATGAACTTAGGTCTATATTAATTGAAAAGGGGTT
Organism: Pseudobacteroides sp.; assembly: GCF_036567765.1. Lineage (NCBI taxonomy): Bacteria > Bacillati > Bacillota > Clostridia > Eubacteriales > Oscillospiraceae > Pseudobacteroides > Pseudobacteroides sp. The sequence goes on along the minus strand of NZ_DATCTU010000033.1, from coordinate 107,553 downwards.
TGACATAGCCGAATTATTATTAGTTTCTTTTATGGAAGATGAAGAAATGAATGAATATGGTGTCGTTGTAACTTATAATAAAAAAGTATTTGAATATGAAAGGCAAGTTGGCGGCAAGATTGAGCAGTTTACACTAAAGGAAATAACAGATAATAATTGTAGACAAAACGATTTCCCACAAATCGCAACTGCACTTAAGATGATTGATGAAGAAAACAAATAGTCATATTGTATATTTGAATTTAATATAGTAGAATGCGGTATTGGAACAGGTGACAAAGCAATCACCTGTTTTTTTTGTGTCCATTTCTTCTTGAATTTACATGACACAGCGTTTTGTAAACTCAGTCTACAAAGAATTTAGACAGTACAGTAGATTTGTTACAGGAATTATTTTCATAAAATTTGGTTACGATGTAGTAGAAATCTTGTGACTGAATTTGTGACTTATTTTAGGTTAATTTAGCGTAACAAATATTTTTTAGCTGAAAAGTCCTTAAATTTCTGCGTTTATAAAAAAAATAGAATATAAAAAATTAATCTTTGTGACTAATTTTCTGATACAAAATATTTTTGAATGAAAAGATACAAAAGAAAAAGTTATATTTATTTGAAAGTTTTTTAATAATTTTTGTAACTTTTAGTGACTTTAGTTTCTATGCGTCTAACCTGAAAATATAATTTTTGAAAAAGCAACACATTTATCTTTTTAAATTTGCTTCTTGTGTTGCTTTTTGCAAAAAAGTTACATAAAAGTCATTAAATTAATTAATTCAGGAGGTGTCAAGAGTTGAAGTCAATTTTTAGAGAGTTGAAAGATGCACTAGCAAGAAAAGACTTATCTTTAGAAAGGGTAGAGCTTCTACAAGAAATTCAAGATTACATTTCAAGTGGAAGTTGGACTCAGAATCGTAAGTTTGCCAAAAAGGTAAGCATAGCTTTACAGCATGGAAATTCAAAAGCAGCAGACAGTCTTGGTATCAGCACAAGTGGAGTGCGGTTATTATTAGCAAGAGCTTCACAAGTAATTCGTAATGTTATTGGAAGCAATTTAATCCACTTAATAGCTGATGGTTCAGAAGAAGAGTTTTTAGCAGCTGAATTTCAATTTTTCTTAGTCAAATGTAACGTCAATCCAAGTATGTACTTTCAACCAGGTGTATTTCCCCTAATACCAAATACTCACAGCAGAGCATATTGCTTTGATGAATTAACTGCGGAAATTAGTTTTTTACGCAAGCAAACTTTTCGGGAAATACAGAAGGAGCTCGAAGTACTAAATGAGGATAAACTGGCTTTTTTAGTAAGTGAGCTATTTTCTGTACCTTCTGAGCTTACCACATTAAAAGTTAAATTGTTTAATCAGTTTTTTCAAAATAACTAAAGGGGGTTTTAAAATGATAAGAACAATTGTTGCAACTACACTTATAGTAACTACTTTTTTATTTCCGACTTCGTCAGTTTTGGCTCAAACAGCAGGGCTTGATAGTGTGAAATTGGTAAATACAGGAACAACAGAAAAAAGAGGCATATCTGACTACGGTTCAGGAGGAACTATATGGTCTGACGGTTCATGGCAGGATAACTTACCAGAAGGAAGAGTAAAAGTATCAAAACAGTTAACACCTATTGCTGATTATTTCAACCAAACTGCGTGGGCGAAGTACTCCATGCTGACATTAGACCAAAAGTGCAATTTAGACCCATTATCAATGATGGCCATAAGGTATGGGGAAAGCTTTCACAGCAGTAAGTATAATACAAAGTCATTAGAGTCCTTACCGCAGGGGGTTAATAAGGGAGCTACCATACTTGATATTATAAGCAACCCTAGAATACAAAGTCAGGTAAATGAAGCTGTAAAAAGAGCATTCCCTTACACCAATCCTAGCACTGGTAAACCTGATTTTACAGGTAACGAGTGGTATGCCAAGTACGTAGGTTTAGGTGTAGCAAGTGGAATGATCGGTGGGAGGTCAATAGATGCTAAATTATTCTTTGACGGAACTGCCGAAGTGACAAGAGCCGAATTTTTAAAGATGTTATATTTTTGTGCAACAGGTAGAGATGGCGAATATAAATATGGAGATACCCTTGATAAGGCTTCTATTGATGGAATTGTCACCAAAACGGATTGGTATAGACAAGCCTATAATTATTTTGTAGTGACTTCAGCTAGTCCTCTATATGGGTTATACAGTAAAGAAGAATTAGCCAAACCTATAACCAGAGCGGAGATGGCATATATCACTGCACGTTGTTGGAGACTGTGGGGTGGTATAGAGGCTAACAATAATAGCAAGTATAGAACAGGTTACTTTGCTGATTGGAGTAAGCCAAATGATTATAAAAGTATATTTAGTGACATGCAGATTAATATAGAAACTAAGTACATCACTTCAGTTGTTGAGGATGAAACAGGTGTTGTAGGCAGTAGTAAGCGTGTTTCAACCAATCTTAAGGATTATTTAAATGGAAGGTCTGTCAGTAAAGTGGTTTTCGATGCAAGTGTTAACAAATCCTCACTGCCATTGCCGTTGTACATGAGCATATTCGAGTTAAACAAGAGAGGCATTATAAATGGATTCGGTAACGGCCAAGTTGGAGCTTTGAAGACTTTAACTCGTGCCGAGGCTTTAACAGTAGTATTTAATATATCCAAAACAATAGGCAAATATTGGGGAGATAGTTTAGATAACTAAAAGAAAGGGGTTAAAATCATGAGCTTAAAAAGTAAAGTTTGTATATGTTTAATTGCTATTATGTTGTTAACTATATGCGTTCCTGTTACAGCATTACAAGTATTTCCAAGTGTAGATAGTTCACCTAGTGGTTCTACAATATCAGGAAAAACAGATATAAATGTTGACTGGTATGTATCTACTATAACTGGAGTAAGAATTTACCCAGTTGATTTTAAAAGGAATGAAGAGTATATTAACGACTTTAAAAGATTAAAATATCTGCCTTTAGCTTTATACTTCACAGAAGATGTTCCAGTCCATGTAAAAGGAGCGGCTTATAATTCACGTGTAGACAGTTCAGATAAAAAGATTAAGTTTGATATACTAACACCACACTATATAAACAATGTGTCAACAAGCAATAAGTTTATTAAAATGGTTAAAGAGCACCAGTCTAACGGATACACACTAGGAAGTAATCCTTGGATAGATTATTCAGGAGGTAAGGGGTCTGCCAGTCCAAATGACGGCTTAGTAGATAAGTTATTTGGAAGTAATAAAGATACAAATTCCGAGATTTTGGATGATTACATTAAGTACATCCAATCAGCTTTTGCAGGGAACAGTTTACTAACAAGTTTTTTATCTGACTTTACGCAGGTAGATGGTAGCGGTAACAGAACAATACAAAGAGACTGGGCACTTTGTATTGAGCCTATTATAACTATTCATCCACCCAACAAGTTAACTGGAGGTAACTCCTACTGGTTTTCAGGGACAGAATACGCTAAGGTAATGTACGATTTGGCTAAGCTTTATGAGCCAAATTTAGAGGGGTTAAACGATATTCTGCCTTACGAAAGCAGAAAAATATCAGAAATCACTTACAACAAGTACTGGTTCAATTATGGGGTAAGATTTGCATGGGCAAAGTCACTTGTTATAAAAGGTGCTGGCAATACCTACATGTTAAATGATGTAATGCGACCAAAACTCCATAATGATGATGGTCGAGTCGGTGGCTTTTCTTTAATCTACGTTCAGGATATTGCCAACACTACCTCTGTTGTACGATCAGTAAAAATCGGTGGTCTAATGGACTTAAATGCTGACGGTACTTGGAAATATAATACTAACAGTGCCACATTTGCAGAGGGATTACCAGAAGATATTAATACTATAACTGCTTTGTATAACAACCCTTTTGCTTCTCTTGTCGGATCTGTTGATAATCCTTCGTTACAAGAAGCATTAAACATTGTACAGGACAAATCGGTAATGACTTTACTATCTTCTCCAGTGAAAATGAAGATGGGCAATAGTTCAAGAGCAGTGTTACTGGGGTCAAATAATTTCTCTGACTATGTACAAGAAGGAAAACTAACTATTGGAATGTCGGGTTACAGGTATACTAAGTCAAACAATTTATCTTACACATCAGTATCATTCACAAGTTTGGACGATTATCATGAAAAAACAATGTCTGAACTAATGTCTAATGAGCCTTACAAGGATGCTGATATAACTGCTTTTGCATTTGGTTACATTACATTTAAAGACGCTTTGTTACCTAGCGGTTTCGCCATAGGTACAGCTAATCTTAAGGTTGGAAACACATCTAACATGACAAATAAAATCGCAGCTAGTTTCACCAATCTCAAGCCGAAAATGACAAAGGATACGTTGGAGAGCGGATTTTACATTGGTCAGGGTAAGTTTAACTTCGAATCTGCTGATGTGTTTAATACTATTCGGTCAGGCATTCAGTCTTATGTAAACGAATTAAAGGAGACTGATAATAAAAAGGCGGTGACAGCTTCGGGGTTGCCAGCAGGGGATATAAGTGTAGGCACAAGATTTGCTACCATCGGGTTAGAAGAGGTAATCCCAAACGGAGAAGCAGTTTTTAGCTCTAAGTTATTTTCAGCTTTATGGGCAAATATTAGTTCGGGTTTAAATGTCATACCTTTAGCAAGCTCTGTTACTGTTAAGAATGCTCAAGGTGCTGATGTTACGGTAAGTAAGTACAGTGGTGCAGTACCTGTAATATTTGCAATTAAGACTCAAGTTACAAGAGTTCCATTTAAGATTAGTTGGTCGATGTTAAGAGAAAACGGTGTAACACAGACAGTTGGAACTAAGAATGGTAATTTTCCAGTCAATGGGGTTGTACCAGTCTCACCACGACATGCTAATTTACCATCTAACGCAAACACTTTTGTAATAGGTTGGTCAGATCCTACCAAGGCTAAGTCTCCAACTGACATAGGTAAGTTAATCTCTAACGCTTGTAAAACGTCAGGAGTTTACGACTACAAATTGGTAAATGAAAGTTCAGTTAAGACAGCTACAGGTGCTGACTTTGTAAAGAAAGTTCCAGCAGATACCTTAGTTCAAGGGGTTTGTTCAATGACTGGAGGAAAATTCAACGGTTTTGAAGCTATAGTTATGGAAGTTGAAAATCCTGACTTAACTAAGGTAGATGCAACTGACGCTGACATTAATCAGCAAGAGTTAGCAAAGTGGTGGGGTAGTTTAGCTAAATCTGGAGGGTTGTCAAGCGTTTCACCTTCTGCTAGCTTACCTTCGTGCAGTGACTGTCCAGGGCACACTTGTACTCACGAGGATGGTTATTCGCATACTAATTACCATACCACAACACACTCGGTTAACAATTGGTCATACTCAGTAAAACCTAACATGACTTCAGCTAAAGATATTTTAAGTTATGTACTATCAGGTGAATGGAGTAAGACTGGAACAAGTTTAGGTATAACTTCAGTTACACCTAATATGAGTTTTATGTTAGCGAGAAGTTCAGATGCTTTTGAGGATTTACCTACTAATGCTGATTGGGTGCAACCTTTACCGACTTACTTACAAGGCTTAGGGTTTAAGGGTGGCTTATCGCCGAATGGTGGAAGAATTCATGGCACACCTAACAGTTCTACTATAAAAAATGCTTATGACACAGTTAGTGTAGGAGACTTCACAAGTTCTGTTTCATATCATCATAGTTACGGTTGTGGTTCAAAGAACTCTAATAGTACATTGGACGTTACTGATTTACCTGCGTATGGTATAGCTACAACTCTCGATAAATGGACTCCAAAGTCAATAGTTCCAGCACCTGCTGATGCTACTGAAAACGACATACAAACAGGAGCATTTAATAACGGGGAGTTATGGTTTACTGACGTGTCTAACAGTAAGTTACATGTACGCCCCGAAGTACTGATGAAGTACCAGTCATCGTCAGGTGGAGCTTGGGTTAACAACTACATGATGGGTGAGACAATGAGAGATTTTTACCCTACTGGTTACTTTAGTGTGGCATTAAGTAGCAGTGGTGAGGGTAAGGTTGACAGTGACACTATTGCAGTTGACAGCCGAGCTAGAGCCTTACAAAGTAAAATTGCAGGGTTTAGTGGAAGTCCTGTTATTTACTCTGGTGGTAACCTAAGAGTTGCGGCTAATAACAATTTCAAATTTACGTTAACTTCATACACTATGGATATAAGTACTAACATTAACGGGCACAACGTAAAGCAAGCATGGGGTAATACTACTTATAATTCTGCGGACGTTCACAGTTCTTTTGCGACCAAGGTTGAAAGTGTTCTGTCTCCTAACATGTACATTAATGTTAACGGTAAGGAGTATCAAATGAACACTAGATACACTCCTGCAAAGTCAACTAACCCTGTCTTATCCGATAGCTACAATATAAAGTTCCATAACGGGGTTGTGACAGACTGGGGTGGGTTACCTAACGACTTACGTACTGGCGGTGCAAGGTCAATGCGTATTGAAGAAACATTAAAGCAAGCACTGGAGTCAAAGAGTGGTTCAAATCCAGTAGGTTGGTATAACGAGGACACAACAGGTGTAGTTATTAACAAGTACACATCAACCTTTACAATTAACTCTGTAACTGCATCTGATAAATTAAACATTACATGGGGACCGAAAGCACCTTCTAACAGGAACAACTTATTCTCTAACGGGTATGGAGCGTTTATAACTTACAAAGTGTTACTTAAGAACAATTACGTACCAACTCCGTTTACTGGTAGTCAGCAAAACGCTAAACCTATTATAAGTGGCGAATTGCCTAACACGAGGTTTATCATACCTGACGCATCAATAAATGATATGCGATACTAGTTGGAGGTGTTAACTATGAATTTTTTAGAATATTTAAGTGCAATTAGTATTCAACCAATCGGAATTTTTTCTCCGCTTGTAACCACTTCGTTGAGTCTCATTATAGCAAATATATTTACAAACAAAGTTCCTAATGTAAAACACAAATACATTTTTATTCTATCAATAGTGCTTATTATAAGCACTATACTCTACTTTTTGCTGACTTATGCACTCTTTTTGTCTACTATATGTTTAAAATAAAACAATATTAGGAGGATGTTTTATGGAATTGTATTTTGTTGAAGTTATCAAAAAAACTGGTAAGATCATGGAAATTTCTTTAAATTTCTTTTCATATCTATTGCAGGAGTTTTTTACTGAAATTGAGACTGAAAAACTTATAGCAGATTTGAAAGAAGGAAAAACAGTGGAGCACAATAACGTTATTTTTTCTTTATCAAGAATTACAACTAACTAATAAGGAGGAGGTTTAAATGAAGAAGTTTTTTGTCCTATTATTTATTGCATTATTGCTTTTAGGTAGTACTTGCTTTGCAGTAGGTAGTGAGCCTTATAAAATGTACTATAGTGAACTTGAAGGTGCAGGACATGGAAGTTCATCGTACAATAAAAAGCATGAGTATAACTCACAACAAAATATATGGTATTACGAGAACTCATCGTCAGAGCCACATTACATAATTGAAAAAAGCGGAAGTAAAAATGTAATAAAAGAGGTAAGAAACGGTGGAGTTCACGAGTCAACAGCTAGCTTGCAGGGTTTAAATAAGACTTTTATAGGTGACATGACAGGTTATGTTACTAATGAGTTCTCAAGGGGTATGGACTCTATAACTCAGGTTAATTTAGGCTCGATAGGTAACTTTTTTAACTACTTTAGTAGTTTACAAACTCCGAGTATGAAGCGGTTACGTTCTAATAGTTTTACAGAAGAAGTTGAAGGCTTTGGTGAAAACCAAGTAACAAAGAAAATATGTACTGACTGTACAATTGGTATGCCTACATTTGAAATGGTTATTGGTGGTACTACTTACCCATTTGAAATTGGTAACAGGTCGCCTTCTTCTGGAAGTGATTCAGTTGTTACTAATGAAGAGTTATTTAACATGGCTAAGTTAGGTAAAGAAGCAACGGGGTGGTCGGCAGTACCATATGCATTTTCAATATATGACGTTACACCTAATAAAAGAATGAGCTTATCTGATTTTATAGGTTCTGACGGAGACCCTTTGCAACAGATAAAAAGTAAGAACTCCGGATCATTTGTGTTTAACAGGCACATACATCCATTTTACGGTGAATCTAAGGATATAAAGACTGATATTGTTAAAGTAAATGAAGCATACAAAGGAAGTTATATTGCTATCAATCCTGACTATCAGTACTTTGTAAAAAACACTGAGCCTAGAGGACTAACAAAGTCTACAAAAGAAATTTTGAAAGATTCTGGAGGATATCAGGATGTTTTGTTCAACGGTGAAAAGAAAGACCCAAATTTTATGGTTAATATGAGATACCCTGTTTCTGTACCTGCAAAATTAATTAACAATAATGGTAGTTATAGTTTTTCAGAAGATGTAAAGCTTTCAGATAATCTTAAAATTGATATAGGTACAAGTAAACTGTATAAAACTAATCCTAATGGTCGAGATGAAGAACTAGGAGACTATGCTAAGTACGGTTTAAGCAGGGATTACATTTACATCCAACCACAAAAAGCTAAGTCAGATAAAGCTATTGCAGATTGGGGTACACCTTCACTTGTAATTACTTCATTTAAGGAAGCAGTTAGGTCTAGGAGCGGCATTTTACTACCAACAGGTAGAACTATAAGGTTTAATAAGTTTGAAAATATAGATCAAGACACGTTAGATTCTGGAGTGGAGTATTTTAAAACATATTATGATATGAAGTTAAAATATTTGTTAACAACATTACCTTCAGGTGAACAGGGGTTGGATATAGAATATAATGAGCAAGTTGGGTATTGTGTGGTTCTTGACACATATTATGCCAATGATACTCAATTATTAAAGTGGTTGGAGACAAGCGAAGCAAAGGACTTTTTAGCGGAGCACCAAATACCTATGAGGGAAATAGTTGCCACGCTAAGAGGTTTATTTCCTGAAAATTGGGATAAAAGCCTCAGTTGGGAAGAAATGCAAAGACTATCAGTAATGAAGCAAGAAATGGAGAGTAAATCAGCCTTTAAGTTTGCTGAGGGTTACAGAGGGTTTATAACATTTGTAGGTATATTAATTATAGTATACTCAGTATTTCTACTCTTAGCCTTTTTTGGAGACATGGTAAATAATATAATAGAGTTTAAGTTTTTACCTACATTGACTTTTGGACGACTAAATGTTGCACCTGACGCAAATTCAACTACTCCATTCGTAGGTAGCGGTAAGAGGTTCATAAGACTAAAGACGATGATATTTATATTTATGGGTGGAGTGTTATTGGGTATATTTATAATAAGTGGGACAATTTATGCCCTAGTAGAATGGCTTTACTTTACTTTTAAATTAGGGTAAAGAGATAGCTGTAATAGAATTTCAATAAGATTTGTAATTGATGGAGAGGGTGGATTACAACAAATATCCACCCTCTAAATTTTTCTTGTTTTACAGGTTAAAATCGTTTTAAGATACGCTGAAATCGAAACAACTCTTTATATAATTGAAATAAGTTAGATAAAAATTGAAATATGTTTTTATAAAAACGTTTAAACCTGTAATTATTTTCTTTTAACAGTATTTACAAAACGTTAATAGTTTTTCTTTTTGTCGTTTTAATATGTTTTGTATGTGTATTAACATCTTTATATATAGTGTAACTGAATTGTATATGATAAAATAATTCCAAGTACTTAACAATTCTATGAAATGAGGTGTAACAATATGGACGAGGCATATAGTTTGGATTGTGAACAAATTGTTGATGCTGAGAAAGCGTATGACCTTTATTGGTCAGGGGTTATTAAGGATAAAAGAAATTTTGAGTGCCCAGATTACAAATGCTCTGCTAAGCTAACATGTGCAAACATTGATAAACCAAGATATGCAATGAAAAAACTACCGCATTTCCGACTTGTTGGCAAACACCATCCAGATTGTGAGCTTTCAGAAAATAAAGATGGAACAATAAAAGTTCCTGACAGTAGATTGGGTATTGGAAATAAGTATATAGATTCTCAGACTGATATATTTTTATCGGATAAACCAAAGAAAACAGCTCAAAGTAAAAGTTCAGATGGCGATGACAAAGAAGCAACTCATATTGAAAGAAAGAAGCGGACATATATTCAAAGGTCAGAGAATGTAACAAGACAGCCTGAGTATAATACAATTAAGCCATTAGTTTCAAAGTACGAAATATACTTATCTGAGTGTACTTTAGACAAACACTGTATTTGTATAAATAAAAAAGGTGTAAATATTCAATATGGTGAAATGTTCAAACCTGTTGAGGGACTTGATTTTAGCCATATTGATAAATATCCCAGAATATATTGGGGTGAAGCAACTATTTTCAAGATTTCCAAAAGCGATTCCTATTCAGTTACATTTAAAAATACGATACTTAAGGATGGGGTTGAATTAAAAGGTTCTATATTTTTAGCCAACTCTATAATTAATGAAAACTATCGAAAGAATATATGGCTGGATATGCTTAGTGAGTTGGCAAAGTCTAGGCAAAGGGCAGTTTTTTACATATACAGCAAGCCAATTTTAAACGAACAGAATAGTGATTATGTAAAATTTCCTATAATAAATTTAAATAATTTAGACTTTAGGATTATTGAAAACTAAAAATCATTAAGTTATTCACAAAATCCAGACCTATAAGGGGTTAATCTAAGTAAATGAACAAGACTAAAACACAAAAGTATAGTTTTCGTGCAAATCCGTTGATAATTGAAAATTTGCAAAAGAAGTATTTGACTGACAATACCAGTGAAGCTATAACATTGGCTATTCGAGAAGTTCTAGCTCCGAAGCCGGCAGAACATATTAAAGTAAAGCCCTTGTTTTCTATATTAGGCACGAAGTCTAAAACACTGGCTTCAAGAATAATTAAGATAATGCCCGAACATGTTACATATGTTGAACCATTTGGCGGTACTGGTGCTGTATTATTAGCAAAACAGGAAAGCAAGGTTGAAGTATATAATGATTTAAACGGACGCCTTTGTAACTTGTTTACTGTGCTGAAAAAACAACCTTTAGAATTCTATTTAAAATGTAAAGAGTTATTTATTGCCGACTCGATATTGAAAGAGCAAAAGCAGGTTATTGATTTTGCAAGTCCTCTTGAGGATGCGGTAAATTATTTTTACCTTACTGCGACTACTATATATGGCAATAAACAAAGTTTAAGGCATCAAGTTGGAAAGAATTTTTCAAAAACTTATCAGAACAGGCTTTCACTTATTAATTCTTTGTCTGAAAGATTAGAAAATGTTTCTATATTCAATAGAGACTTTTCTTATATAATTAAGAAATACGATAGTCCTAATACCTTATTCTATTGTGACCCACCTTATTATTCTAAGGAAGGATATTATGATGAAGTGTGTCTTGAACAGCATAATTTACTTGCGGATATGTTGCGTAACATTAAGGGCAAATTTATTCTTTCTTATTATGCTAATACTGCAATTTATAATTTATACCGAAGTAAGCGTATTTTCCATGTCAGTTATAGAATGAAGAGAAAGTCAGGCTTTAGCAAAACAGTCACTGAAAAAATAATCACGAACTTCTCATTCGATGGTTGTAAACCTATGGGGTAACATTATAATAAAAAGTGGAGTATAAAATTGTCCGACAATCTTTTCTATTACATATTAATAATAGGTCTTTAAAATGTTGAATCTAAAGGGAAGGCGATATTTATTCATGATAATTTCAAATACACAATGATTGACATGTTGAAAATTGTTTATAAATTAAAGCCTAAGCAAGCAAATTGAAGTTTAAGATAGATAAATTGATATGAACACTAAGAAGAATTGGTATTGTTCATCCCGATGTTTTTTAAGATTTTTAATGTGTTTTTACAGTATTTGCCTGACATAAGTATTTTGTATATTGAAGTTGAAAGTCTCTAGAGATGCTATATTACGAGTTTAAAAGAACAAAGGAACTTTTGATAAAGAAGGAACCTATGAGTGTGACAGGTTTTATAGCTAGTGAGTAGGAATGTAGAAAGTGTGATATATTGAGTAACGCATACATGAACTCAATACAGCAGTCATCCATATACGGGAATTTGTGTGTATGTTGAGTAATTCCGTATATATATAAATTCAATACAGTTAATTGCAGTGGAAACACTCAAAGTATAAAGTTCCGTGTACAGTAACTTGAAAATTAATTTGACTTAAGTAAAGAACTCCATATATCAGTCTCAAAACTGATGCGGAGGTATAATAATGAATGTTATCAACTGTATTTTGAAGTATACTACTGCTGCTTTACTAAATAGGAACAATATTAATTTTTTTGAAAATTGTAATAATACTAGGTTGTCCTCCTATAAACTGTACTATAGGGGGAACGATTACAATGTATAAGAAAAATAAACTTAAAATAAAAATTGTTTCTTCTGAAAGTGCCAGTAAGTTTTTAGAGGAAATACTTATTAAGAATATTGCAAAACAGATATTTGAAAAACCTGAGTTTCAAAGAATGTTAATAGACCTTGAAAAATGTGAAAAAGCCATGTAGGTTGCGATGTAAGTGAATATAATAGGATTTTTAAAGGGGTATATTGAATATACTCCTTTTGTATTTTATAATAATTATTAAATGGAACGTAGTACTTAGTATATGGAATGCAAAGTGAAGAAGGTGTCATATGAGAGTAGCATGCTATTGTCGAGTTTCTACAAAGAAAAAAGAACAGTTGGAGAGCCTTGAAAACCAAATAAAGTTTTTTAATGACTTGGTAAATAGTCATCCAAACTATGAACTTTTTCATATATATTATGACGAAGGTATCTCTGGAAAAGCAATGACAAAGAGAGATGATTTCTTGAGAATGATGGACGAAGCAAGGAAAGGGTCATTCGAAGCGATACTTGTCAAGGATATTACAAGATTTAGTAGAAACACTGTTGACTTTCTTGTTTCTATAAGGGAATTAAAATTAAGAGGTATTAATGTAATATTCGTAAGTTATGGACAAGAAACATTAAAAGAAGAAACTGAACTTAACCTTACTATGCAGATAGCATTTGCACAAGAAGAGTCCGCAAGATTATCAAGAAAGGTAAAGTTTGGAAAAGCACTTGCTGCAAAAGATGGAATAGTACCTAATTTTGTATTTGGTTTTGATAGGATTGATAAACATACTCTAGTTCCTAATCAGATTGAGGTAGGTGTAGTACAAAAAATATTTGATTTATATGTTAATGAAAGTTGGGGCACAGCCAGAATAGCTGGACACCTAAATGATTGTAATATACGTACAAAAAAGAACAAGAAAAATAAATGGTCTCAAGTTGTTATTACGCAAATACTAAGAAATGCTGTTTATATTGGAAAAATAGTTAATCACAAAAGTGAGGTTGCTGACTATATAACAGGCAAAAGAAAACGATACTCAAATGAAGAATATATTACTGTTGAAAAACCTGAGATAAGAATTATATCTGATGAGCTATTTTATCGAGCACAGGAAATACTTGAAAGCAGAAAAGAATCATTTAATTTAATGAATAAACGTGATAGTGTTAAATATCCATTGTCTAACTTAATTAAATGTTCAGAGTGTGGTTATAGTTTCAGAAGATGTCAAAGGAAGTATTCAGCAGAAGGTAAGACATATAAATGGTGGACATGTAGTATTCGGAATGCGAGAGGGGTTAATGCCTGCATCAACAATATAGTAGTAGATGAAGACGAATTACATAATGCTTTACTACAGTTTCTAAATCAATTTTTAATTAATAAACCAAAGACTATCAAAGCAATAAGCAAAGAGATTAAGAATTTAATTATTCAACATAATAAGAATACTATAGCTGAAAAGGATAATAAGCAAATACAAGCTGAGATTACTCGCCTAAATAAAGAAATAGAGAAGAATAAAGAAATGTATAAGAAAGACATAATAGGAATTGACGAATTGAAATATGAAGTATCAACACTAACAGAAAAATTAAATCAATTAAAATTAGCACAAGGTACATCAAGGACAATGTTTAAACTGTCGGTAGATATTGATAGTTTAGTAACAAGTTATATGTCTAAGGTTGAACACATATGTTTAAGTGAAGCATTGGACAACTCATTCTTAAAACAAATTATAGAAAGGATAACAGTGTATCCTGATGGTGTACTAAAAATAGTTTTAAAAGTAGACAATAAGAATAATCTAAACGTTGAAGTTCCTTTAGAGATATATGAAATTCCATTAGATGATATAGTTCCAATGACGAATGACGGCACACAAAGATGTTACCGAACGACTTGTTCTGGTAAATCATAACCTTGCAAATGATGTCAGGATCATTCTTGAGGAAAACAAAGCCGAAAGGCATATAAGAGGCGGTCAGGCAACAAAATCAAAATACAGGCAGGAAGATAAAAAGGATGAATAAAAGCCTGATATCAGGCTTTTTATCTTATACATTAATTTTTTCTCACAGAATTTTTTCCTAATTATTCAATCATTCCTCAAAAAATATTGCAATATTAAAATAGTGTGATAATATTAATATGAAATTATATTGAAAGGGAGATGCATTTTGTTTGGTTTCGGACAAGATATAGGTATTGACCTGGGGACAGCAAGCGTTTTGGTTTACATAAAGGGCAAGGGTATTGTACTGAAAGAACCTTCCGTTGTTGCAATAGATAAAAACACAAACAGGCTTCTTGCAGTTGGTGAAGACGCTAGAAAAATGCTCGGCAGGACACCGGGTAATATTGTTGCCATAAGACCCTTGAGAGAGGGTGTAATCTCTGATTATGACATAACTGAGAGAATGCTGAAATATTTTATAAATAAAGTATGCGGTAACAAGGCTTTTAAGCTGTTTAAGCCAAGAATAATGGTTTGCGTTCCCAGCGGGGTCACAGAAGTAGAAAAAAGAGCTGTTATAGATGCAGCGATGCAAGCCGGTGCCAGAAAGACATATCTTATAGAGGAGCCCATAGCTGCAGCGATAGGGGCTGGCATAGACATTGCAAAAGCATGTGGGAGTATGGTAGTAGATATTGGCGGCGGTACCACAGATATCGCAGTAATATCCCTTGGCGGAACTGTTGTAAGCTCATCTATAAAGATTGCCGGCGACAAATTTGATGAGGCAATAGTAAGATACATGCGCAAAAAGCATAACATTATGATTGGAGAGCGTACTGCAGAAGAGCTTAAAATCCATGTTGGTACGGTTTACCCAAGGGTGCAGGAAGTGACAATGGATATCAGAGGACGTAATCTCATATCAGGGCTTCCAAAAACAATAACCATTACATCAACTGAGATTATGGAAGCACTTGAGGAGCCTATTTCAAGTGTTGTGGAAGCGGTTCACTCTGTCCTCGAAAGGACACCCCCTGAATTGGCTGCAGATATTAGTGACAGAGGGATAGTAATGACGGGTGGAGGCAGTCTCATATACGGGTTGGACAAGCTATTGCAGGAAAAAACAGGTATCAATGTTCTCATAGCAGATGATGCAATCTCATGTGTTGCATTAGGTACAGGAAAGGCTTTGGACAACTTCGAAGCAATAGAAGAAAGTGCAAATGCAGAAAGTAAGGCATTAAGGAGATAAGATTTATAGCAATTAGCTTTCTAGACATTAATAAATGGAATTATAATATATAGATATGGTAGAGTTTATTATAATTTAGGAAAATAATGCTTGCACAAGTTTTATTTTTATGTTAAAATGTTTTTTGTCTCTTTGAGTTCAACAGACCAATGATGATCACAATGAATATTATCATATAAAGTTATATGCGAAAGAAGGTGAATATAATGAAGGAAGGAATTCATCCAAAATATGAGCAGGCTGCAGTAAAATGTGCGTGCGGAGAAACATTCACAACAGGTTCAACTAAGGGAAGTCTTCATGTTGAAATTTGTTCAAAATGCCATCCTTTTTTTACTGGTAAACAAAAGCTCATCGATACTGGTGGACGTGTTGACAAGTTTAAGAAAAAGTTTGGAATTGTTGATAAAGCTTAATTTATGTTTGAAAAAACTTTATAAACATGTTAAACTAAGGCTGAGATATATTTTTCAGCCTTTTATTTTTATGGGCAAAATTAACTTTAGAAATATACAGAGATATATTTATTACCGGAGGTCATAATGAAAAAAACCAGTATAGGCGGAGAAGCCCTCATCGAAGGCGTTATGATGAGAGGCCCTGATGATATTGCAATAGCAATAAGAAAATCAGACGGAGAAATAATTATAGATAAAAAACCTCTAAAAACACTTGCGAAAAAGCACAGTTTTTTTAAGCTTCCAATAATCCGCGGAGCCGTTGGCATGTTGGAATCTATGATTATAGGAATGAGGGCTCTTTTGTATTCCGCAGAGTTTGTAGAAGTTGAAGAAGAGGGCGGAAAAGAAGCAAAACCGTCAAAGGTTGACGCTTTCTTTGAGAAGATATTTGGCGACAAGTTTTTTGACGTTGTTATTTACTTTTCAGTATTCATATCAATGATATTTGTTATTGGACTTTTTATGCTGCTGCCAAGCTTTTTGGCGGGTCTGCTGCATTTCAACAAGGATACTACCTCGGGCCTTATTGGTCTTCACCTTTTTGAAGGTGTTATAAGGATAGTTCTGTTTGTAGGGTATATCGCACTGATATCCAACATGAAGGATATCAAAAGGGTTTTCCAGTATCACGGTGCAGAGCATAAAACAATTCATTGCTACGAAAGCGGACAAGAACTTACTGTTGAAAACGTAAAAAAATTCACAACAAGGCATCCTCGATGCGGTACCGCCTTCATGTTTGTAGTAATGATAGTAAGTATAATAGTTTTCTCATTTACAGGTTGGGGCACACTTTTATGGAGAGTGCTGTCAAGAATAATCCTTATTCCTTTGGTTGCAGGCCTCTCATACGAGGTTATAAAGTTTGCAGGCAGAAGTGATTCAAGGTTTATGGCCATTGTAAGTGCTCCAGGCCTTGCACTTCAGAAGTTCACCACAAGAGAGCCTGATGATCAACAAATCGAAGTGGCCATCACAGCATTAAAAAATGTTTTAGTTGAGGATTCTGATGCAGATAAATGGTAATATTACGTTAAAAGAATTATTTGATATAGGAATAACCAGCTTGAAGAAAGCTGCTAATAAAGCCCCGGTTTTTGAAGCCGGGGTTATGCTTTGCAATTTGCTTAAAATGGACAGGGCCTTTTTGTATTCAAGAGGGGACCAGATAATAAGCCCTGACGTATCCGCAAAATATCTTGAGTGTATTAAAAGAAGGTCGGAAGGATACCCACTCCAATATATAACGGGGCACCAGGAGTTTATGTCACTAGACTTTAAGGTTACTGAAGATGTGCTTATCCCTAGGCAGGATACTGAAATACTGGTGGAAACGGTGATTGAGCACGCCGAAAAAACTCCTGATAAAAACTTAAGAATCCTTGATATTGGCACAGGTTCAGGGTGTATAGCAATAAGCCTTGCATACTATATAAAAAACTGTCTTGTTACAGCTTTGGATATATCACCAGATGCACTTGAAACAGCCAGATATAATGCACAAGCCAATGGCGTAAAGGATAAGATTGCTTTTGTGGAGATAGATATTCTTAGTAACGACACAAATGTCTTAAAGGGTTTTTGCCCCTCCGAGCCGCAAATTGAAACTTCTCACTGCTTTGATATTATAGTTTCCAATCCGCCCTACATCCCTTCAATTGAAATATCTTTACTTCAAAAGGAAGTTCGGGATTATGAACCCAAAAATGCATTGGACGGCGGTGAGGACGGTCTGGACTTTTACAGAGAAATAATAAAGAAGAGCAGCTCACTGTTGCCAAAAGGAGGGCTTTTAGCCTTTGAAACAGGTTATAATCAAGCCCTTGCTGTTAAAGCACTTATGGGTGAAATGTCCTCTAATGTGACAATATATAATGATTTGTCCGGTATAGCCAGGGTAGTTGCCGGTGTCCGGGACAATTAGAGGGCCAGTTAGAATTGGCCCTTATTCATTCCAAAACCTAACAGCACCTGAATCCTGAAGCTTTTTAAGTATTATAATTGAAACAGGACCCACAAACATTCCTATAATTCCAAAAAAGCTTAATCCAACATACATTGCAATAAGCGTAACCAGCGGATGCAGTCCAATCTGATCACCAATGATCTTAGGTTCAAGTATTTGCCTTATCAAGACGCCTAGAACATATATTATCGAAAGCCCCACCACCATTCTGTAATCTCCTATAATAGCGTTCCAGGCTATCCACGGAACCATCACTACTCCTGTCCCAAGAATGGGCACAGCGTCGGAAAGGCCTGCAATAAAACCCATTAGAAGGGCATATGGTGCACCTAGGATGGTAAGTCCTATGCTGACCTCTGCAAATGTAATGAACATAAGTATAAGCAGTGCTCTTACATAGCCAAAAAGTGCAGTAAAAGTTCCTGACTTTACGTCAAGAAAATTGTTTCTCCAGCTTTCGGGAAACTGCTTGCTGAAAAATTCATATATCTTCTTCCTGTCACTACTTACAAAGTATGCAGACAAAATAGATACAATCAAAAATACCGTCAGCTTTGGTATTGATGAAATAGTGTTAATTAGGTACGTAACTATTGAGGAGATTATCTCCTGTACCCTTGGTGCCAGGCTGTTCACATTTTCGTTTATGGCACCGGAAATCCCTGGTGGAAGCTTGTTGTAAATGGTCTCCAATCTTTTTAAATAGTCGTTTATCTGATCGGATGTGTTATTAACATAATTTGTTACATTGTCCTTAAATATCAGAAGCTCATTATAAATTTTCACAAGACCGATAGTTAGCAGCACCCCTATAACCACGATTGTAAAGAGCAGGGAAATAAGTGCTGAAATCCTCCTTGGAAGCTTCATCTTTTTTTCCATGAGCTTTATCAGCGGCTCATTTATTAATGCTAAGAGTATTCCTATAACAAAAGGGGCAAAAAAAGGTATCAGGTAAGTAACAGATATATAAACAATACCTAAAAATATTACTATAAATAATAGTTTTAATGCACTTTTATAGTACTTTTGCACAATGTTATGCATATTTTAATATTACCCTTCGAAAATTTTTTGATTCAACATCGATAAAACTTTGCTGAATAACTAAAGTATAGTTTTGAATTGGCGATAAGCTTATACAATATTATAATATAGTATATTATAAAAGGCACTAGCATTTTTTATAAACTGACATTTATTTTTATTCCTAAAAGCAACATTGACTTAATTTATTCAAATAAAATATAATTTTATTTATATGTGGCTCTGCAATTCTCAATTTAAAAAGACAGGGTGATTGCCTATGGTTTTTATAGATATTATGGATATTGCCGGAACAGCGGCTTTTGCCATATCTGGTATACTGATGGGAATTAAAAGCAAGCTTGATTTCTTCGGCCTGTTTGTGCTTGGAGTCTTTACCGCTTGCGGTGGAGGGCTTATAAGAGATGTCATACTTAATAGGGGCATGCCGGTGCTTTTTACAGACTCAAAATATATGACAACCATAGTAATTTCCACCATACTAACATGCTTACTTTATAGGTTTATAACCAGACTTTCCACCTTCATACAAATTTTTGATGCACTGGGACTTGGCACCTTTACCATACTCACTGCTTATCAATGTATACTTCTGAAAGTGCCCCTTATAGGGATAATATTCATTTCTGTTTTAACAGGAGTAGGGGGCGGCATAGTACGAGATATTATGGTAAATGAAGTTCCATTAATATTTAGGGGTGAAATATATGCATTAGCTTCTATTATTGGTGCTTTTTCGTTTTATATCCTGTATAATAATCTGGATAGCATAATAAATTTGTATCTATGCATCCTTATTGTTTTTGCTGTTAGAATCATATCAATGTATTTTAATATTAACCTGCCTGTGCTAAAAACAGACGGCAAGCTATTTCAAAACGGCAAATCATAAGGAAACGAAGGAGGACCTTATGGAAATAAAAGTTTTAAAAAATATAATGCATGCAAATCAGCAGATCGCTGAAGACAACAGAAAGTCATTCAGCGAAAAACATATTACAGTCATAAATGTTATGGCATCCCCAGGTGCCGGCAAGACCAGCACAATTTTGAAGATTATTGATACACTTAAAGACAAGGTAGGTCTTGGGGTAATTGAGGGTGATATAGCCTCAAGCATTGATGCAGAAAAAGTCGACGCTCTTGGGATTCCGGTCATACAAATAAATACCGGAGGCGGTTGCCATCTTGATGCAAATATGATAAAGACAGTTATGCCTGACCTTAAAATTCAAGATAATTCTATTGTTTTTATAGAAAATGTAGGTAACCTTGTATGCCCTTCAACCTTTGACCTTGGAGAAAGCATTAAAATGGTCATAGCCAGCGTTCCTGAAGGCCATGACAAGCCCTTTAAGTATACTTCCATGTTTGAAGCTGCTGATATAATTGTCCTCAATAAGACCGATCTAATGCCATATATTGATTTTGATAAAGACATGTTCTATAAAGGAGTACAAGCCTTGAGCCAGAAAGCCACTGTAATAGAAGTATCGTGCAGGACAGGCGAGGGTGTTGACTCGCTGGTTGACTGGTTAATAGAAAGGCATAACAGTGCATCTTAGTACCGTGGTTTACGTTTTTATAAAAATGACATTCTGGCAGCCAGAATGTCATTTTTGATTTATGGTCCCTATGCATTATGAAGGCCTGACTCGCAGGCTCCCAAAAAGTTGATCATGCATTCTTTAGTCCCCATAATATTTTTATGTCAACCTTTCCCAACATATAACAAAACCGCCTACCATTCCGGTAAGCGGCTTTTCATGGTGTGCCCAAGAGGATTCGAACCTCCGGCCTGCGGTTTAGGAAACCGACGCTCTATCCTGCTGAGCTATGGGCACATGAGATAAAAATTAAGACTTATATATTATACAAGATTACTAAAAAATTTTCAAGCATTATTTTATGTTATTATTATCCAATAAGCTCATTTCGATCTGGACATGGACAAGATCACCAAGTGATTTTGTAACTTTGATCGTGGATTTCCTAGCTAGACATCAAAAAATACACGATGATAAACCGTGTATTTTCATTATTTTTTGAATTTAATAAGCTTATTTAGTCTTTCTCTTTCCAGATGTTTCATCCAAACCTTCTTCTTCATCTTCAAAAGTCATTTCTTTACATTCATTCCATTCAGGTGAACATACCATCATATGAAACGCCTCCTCTCATATTGTTTGTTAAATAATATATACCCAATGTTAAATTTCATAAACAAATATTTAAAATTTATTTCTTTACGCAGCAAAAAACCCCACAACCGTTAGATTGTGAGGTTTGGAGCTGGTGGACGGAATCGAACCCCCGACCTGCTGATTACAAGTCAGCTGCTCTACCTGCTGAGCTACACCAGCATATTTGCTTGTATAACAGTTTATTTCGATTTAAAAACCTTGCATAAACCGCTGACACTATGATAGTATAGCAGGTGAATAATAATGTGTCAACACTTTTTTCAAAGAAATTTAATCCACTTTCTAAAATTCACTGAAATCTGACAAAAGGAGCAAATATATTATGAGAAGCAATGAATTACAACAAAAACACAGTAAAGTATTGGGGTTTTTATCCACTCTCATGCCTGCTGCAATATTTCTTTTAATATTAAACTGGCTTTTTAACATAACACCGCTTCAAAAGCTTCAGGGTATGCCGTTATTAATGTCTCTACCATCTTTATTAGGTTTTATTCTTGCCGGCATTTCACTTAAAAGATCCCTTGGTAGAACAGGCAAGCTTGGAATGGTGATGAATTCCATATTGTTTATACTCCCATTTTTATACTGGACTTTAGGAACCGTATTTTTTGGTGCTTGACTGTTACCTTAGGTTATACGTTACTCTATATTAAAAGCAATAAATGTATTACATTTGTCTTTGGAGAATCCCAGAAAATCAATCGATATTTGCTCTGCCAAATGTAAGATTGCTAACACTTTTAATATAGAGACAGGAGATGATTATATGACTATTAGCGAAGCTATAAAAGAGACAGGGCTTACAAAGAGGGCAATACGTTTCTATGAGGAAGAAGGCCTTATAAATCCTGCAGCTAATCCTGAAAATGGCTATAGGAATTTTAGTTCAAAGGATATAGACAGGTTAATAAAAATTTCACTGTTAAGGCAGCTTGGGCTTAGCATTGATAACATAAAAGAGCTTATTAACTCACCTGACAGCATTATTGGAGTCCTTACTTCCCATCTTGACAAAATAGACAAAACCATTAAAACCCTTGAAAAGAGCAAAGATTTAATCAACGAGATTATTGCAGATAACAACATTAAAAATTCTAATGATTTTATGACTAAATTGAAAAGCCTTAGGGATCATTTTGAATATGAAGACAAGACCAAATCGGGTTATGTCAAAAGACAACTACTAAAAATATTTCCCGGTTCTTTTGGAAAGATGCTCATACTTCATTTTTCCCCCTTTTTAAACGACCCTATAGATAGCAAGGATAAAGAAAAGGCATGGGGTGAAATTGTAAGTTTCTTGGATAAGTCTGAGCCATTTAAGTATCCAGATGAATTCGGTAAAAATCTGGACTGTATTCCTGAAGATACTCTTTTAGAAATCGCAAAGGAGCAAAATAAAGAAATACAGGCCATTATTAATTATACTCCCCAAGAGCTGGAAGAATACAAAACAAAAATTATAGATTCAATAAGGTCCCTGAATCAAAATAAGGAATTTATTGAAAATCGTCAAAAGACATGGCAAACAAACTTGGATTTAAAAAACAGTCTTTTATCCGAAGGGTATTATGACCGATTTGTGAGAAATCTTAGAATAATCAGCAGTGATTATGACAAATATCAAGAAATACTTAATAAACTTAATGCCGATTTGGGTCTATATTATGATGAAACTGGAAATATTCAAATACCCCAGGATATACTGTAATATCCCAGACATAAACAAAAACAGTTTACTTCAAGAAGTAAACTGTTTTTTAATTGGTGGGCACTATAGGG
Organism: Pseudobacteroides sp.; assembly: GCF_036567765.1. Classification (NCBI taxonomy): domain Bacteria; kingdom Bacillati; phylum Bacillota; class Clostridia; order Eubacteriales; family Oscillospiraceae; genus Pseudobacteroides; species Pseudobacteroides sp. The sequence goes on along the minus strand of NZ_DATCTU010000033.1, from coordinate 84,442 downwards.
CTCGAACCTATGACCCTCTGCTTGTAAGGCAGATGCTCTCCCAGCTGAGCTAAGCACCCGTCAAATTCACCGTGCAGATGTTATTATAGACCCTTTTTATATATAAGTCAACCCCTTTTTAAATTTTTTTTTGTTTTTTTATTAATATTTATTTATTACCGCAAAAATCATAAATAGCTGCATAAATCAAATTTTATAGCTTTCCCGGAAACATGGTAAAGCTTTGCTACTTTTATCCTATATGATATAATGGTAATACTGTTGAGAAACATTAAATATATGAAAAGTACCAATGAAGGGAAGATATTATGTTTTTTGAGTCGTATAAATCAATCCTCTATTCAGATACGCTTGTTCCGGATATTTTTATAAATGAGTACATGCCCTCAATGGATGGGGATTGTGTTAAAATATTTGTGCACTGCTTGTTCCTTAGCAAGTATAATAAATATGCTTCTGCCAAGGATCTTTCAAAAAAGCTTGGCATTGATTTAAACAAAGTAAAGGATTCACTGATATACCTGGAAAGTATAGGCGTTATTACAAGGAAGGAAAACAGCAGCAGCATCACCATCAGCGACCTGAAAGAAAAAGAAATCAAAAAAATATATAGACTTAAGCAAACTTCAACTCCTGAAGAAGCCATTCTTAGTTCCGAGAGAAATAAATCCAGGAATGCGATAATTAAGTCTATAAACAACAAATTTTTCCAAGGGGTAATGCCCCCATCATGGTATACTGATATTGATGCATGGTTTGATAAATACAATTTTGAGGATGATGTAATGTTTGCACTCTTTCAATATTGTTATGAGCATAACGGGCTTACCAAAAACTACATAGTAAAGGTAGCTGACAGCTGGAAAAGCAAAAATGTTCGCAATTCAATTGATCTTGATAATTATTCTTTGCAGTATGAGAGGTTTAAGAGCATCCGGGGCAAAATTGTGAAAAAACTTGGTCTTGGAAGAAACCTTACCGAATATGAAAGCGAATATGTTGAAAAATGGGTTGAGAAGTACAAATATGATTTTGAGATAATTGAATTGGCCCTTAAAAAAACGCCTAAAAAGGCTAATCCAAGCTTTGAATATCTCAACTCAATTATAACTGACTGGTACAATAACAACCTTAAGACTAAGGATGAAATACTGGCCTATGACAATGCGAGAAAGCAAAGTATGAAGCAGCAGTACAAGGTCTCGGAAGTGCCTCAGCATTCCAACTTCAACCAGCGAAAGTACGACAAGGATTACTTCGAAAATTTGTATGAAGAAATTTAAACCTTTCTGGAGGTTTTATGAGAAAAAACTTATATAGTATACTTAAAAATGAATATGACAAAAAGCAAAGGCTCGCTTATGATAACCTTACAGAACGGCGCAATGGGCTCTACCAAAAGGTACCCCGGCTGATGGAAATTGAAGACGAAATAAACAAGCTTGGTTTGAAATACAATAAAATGATTCTGCTTTCCGAAAACTCATACCTCCAAGCTGTTGATGAACTGACAAGGAATATTGATTCATTGAAGGCCGAACGGGAGGCTCTACTAGTACAGATGGGCTATTCCAGAGATTATCTCGAGGCTGTCTATGAATGCAGCCTTTGCAAGGATATGGGGTATATTGAAGGTGCTCATGGTTTCGAAAGCTGTGCCTGCTTTAAGCAGCAATTTGTTGCCCTAAGCTTTGAAAAATCCAATCTTAAGCTCACAGAGAGTGAAAACTTTGAGTGCTTTGATGAAACCTTGTTTCCTGATGACGTAGATGAAGAAAAATATGGGATCAAAAAATCTCCTCGAGATCACATCCTAGGTATAAAGGAAAAGTGCCTCAAATTTATAGATAACTTTTCAGATCCAGACGAGAAAAATTTGTATTTCTGCGGTCCCACAGGTATAGGCAAAACCTTTATGGCCAGTTGCATTGCTTCAGAAATACTTAAAAGAGGCGGTACCGTACTTTATCATACCGCCCCCATACTCTTTGACACAATAAGCAGTTTCAAACTTAAGTCATTAAAAGACGAAGGGGATGAGGATACAAAGTACAGCAGCATCTTTGATACCGACCTTCTTATAATAGACGATTTGGGAACTGAATCCCAAACAACTGCCAGGTATGCAGAGTTTTTAAATATTTTGAACATAAGACAGCTCAATAATCTTTCAAGGCCGTGTAAAATCATAATATCTACAAACATTGAGCCCGGCAAACTATATGACTACTATACCGAGAGGGTAGCCTCACGAATAATAGGCGGTTTTTCCTTTATTAAGTTTACCGGAGAAGACATCAGAGGCAAAACAAAACCTCAAAGAATAATAAAGCAAGTTAAAAACGGAATGGAATAAAGGATATGAATGGTTTAAAGTCAGTTTTAAAAGATCTTTTAAGCAATTTAATTATACCTGCTGTTATATTTGCAGCTATATTTATAATTGGGGTGATGTTGTGGGTCTTTAAGATTGAATTCCTGATTGACTACTTTGACTCATTAAAACAATTTTTACTTGTGTGGATCCTTTTTGATTTAATTATCACCATAATAGTTTATAACATTGTTCTCTATGGAATTGGAATAATATTAATCGCTTCAAAATTATTTCGCAAAAAATAACTGCAAATAGAGGCAGCATCAAATAATAATAAAGTATACCAAGGGGCTATTTATAGCCCCAATACTTTTATTATGCTTCTTAAAAACTCATTTTCCATCCCCGCCATGGAAACACCCTGAAGCAAATAAATCAAGACTATTACAGCAACGCCCGGTATGATCCACAGCAAACCTTTTACCTTGCTTTCATCTCGGGTCTCAAAATCTGTATCTGATGGTACTGTGGTAGTTTTCATAAATGCATAAACCAGGCCGCCTAAAGCTGCCAAAAAGCAAACAAACATTACTGCGAATATTCCAAGTGTGGTTATAAGCTGAATCTTAGGCATTGCTAAAAACATGGAAAGACTTTGATCTCCATCTGACGTCCCACCATTAGCTCCTGCTATTTTTCCCAGCGTTGAAAGTTTCCCAAGCCCATATGACAGCAATACAACAAGAGAATTATTTGTAAAATGTGCTACCATCCCTGCATATATGGAATCTGCCCTGTACACCAAAAAACCCATGAGTATACCCAAAAGAAATGTTCCTAAAAACCTTTGAAAATCATGATGCATCAACCCAAATAAAAAGGCAGTAATAATAATTGCTTTGGTATTACCAAGCTTTTCATATCCCCGCAATATAACTCCCCTAAAAAGGACTTCCTCGCATACTGCCGCTGACATACCTATTACAATAAAACCCTTTACAAGAGTTACTACGTCAGGTATATTTACCTGAGGTAAATTTATGCTGCCAAATATCAATTTAATTATAAGCATATTGGCAAAATTCAATATACCCACCACTGGTATTGAAAAGCAAGTTATGAATACTATTAATACAATGTTAATGAAGCTTATCTTATTTAGACGAAGTACTTTCCTTATATCGTACTTTTTGTGGAACAGGAATATAATAGGCGGCAGCAAAACCAATAGTATCTCCGCTGATATAGCCTTGATATAATAATCTCCAACAGGAAGTCTTACTATAAGATTGCTAAGCAGCATAAATATTATAAGTGCAATAGAGAACAATACACTTGCTTCCTTGATGGTAGGCTTGCTAAATGTTCTGCGTGTCCCTTCATGAGACATCCCACTATTTACATCTTCTTTTTCAAAACTGTTTTCATTCACAAGGAAATCCTCCATAAAGTATTTTTATTAATTATAATACAACTATGGCAAAATTTATGCAAGGACAAAACCGACATATACCTAATATCGGAGTATTATAAACATATAGTAACACCATAACTCCCCAGACATAATAAAATAGTCTGAAATTTTCCATCATTGATTGTTGTCGTGAGAAAATAAAAAACGGGCAATGAGCCCGGTTTTTTGTAATTTATTTAATTCTTATTGACAGAGGTTATATTTATAAATCTATATACCCAGTAATCAGAAAGTCAGAATACCCCTGTCAGTATCAACAATCATTAGGATATTTTCTTCTCTTCCTGTTTCCGCGTTTATATATACAAGAAAATTATTATTACCTAGTTTTCCCTTAAACTCATAAGTAAACAGCTCTGTTTTGTAGTCTGTTGGTATTATAGCCAAACCAGAAGATAAAACCTGCATCTTTTTATTTATCATACTCCGTGCCTGCTGCTCAGTCACCTTAGGCTGTGGTATGCTTCTTGTCATATGAGAAAAAAGGTACCCCTTGCTTTCAACACCAACAATTTCACCATTATCAAGAGCTATCTTTACTTTGATAAGGTCGGGATAGACTATGACATTATTCTGTTTGTACGCATAGTTTATGGTTGCAGTATTGTCCTCCTTAATGTAATAAGTATCCTCCATGCTGCTATAACCAAGCTTTTCAAGGTATTTTTTCCCGGCTGCCTTTGCTTCGTCTATATTGAGCTTGGCTTTTTCCGTAGGTCTGTTCATAAGCATCCAGTATACATGCCCACCCCTTTGAGTAACATCCACATTAGCAGCCTGATCATCAGGAACACCGTTGAATGTAACCCTAAAACCATAGGTTTTTATGGTATCGGACTTTACCTTATCTGTTTGAGTTATAGCCTTTACGTTTTTGTATTTAAATAGCTCTGAAACCTTTTGCTTTGCTTGTTGTACTGTAAGCATATTTCCTGTAATGCCTCTTGGTTGTGCACTTGCTATATGGTCGGAAAAAGGACCGTCATAAATAAGAGTCGGGTACGCTTGAAAAGTTTTATCAATATTTTCAAACTCCTTAGACGGCAGTGTAGTCGAGGTTCTTTTAAATACACTGGCTCCTTTTTTAGAGAGCTCTCCCCATTTTAATCGCCCCGCAGAGAGTTCTCCTTGCAGGTTGCCCAGGCTTGACCCCAGCTTCACTGCATAATCATGGAGCTGCTCCAAAGTTTTGTATTGTTTGTCGGATAAAGGCTTTCCCTGCAGGTTCTGGTTGTTCATAGAGTATGAAAAATCCCCTACCTGGGTAAGGAACTTTGATGTGTTTGCCAAAATTCCCGATGAAATGGGCAACTGCCCCAAATTGTACTGTGCAAGATTGGCCTGTCTCCACGCCTCCTGCAATGTTGATGCTGTTTTTTGGGGTGATGAGGTTATAAGTGATTTAACCAAAAGCACCTCAACATTTCTTACATAGCCTGCCATATCGAAAAAAGCCCTGTTATACTGGTTATCCAGTTCCTGCCTCAGATTGCCGGAGTGCTTGTACTGATACATTCCCCAAACCCCTAATGCACCAATAATAACGATAACAATACTATACATTTTTCTATCGGATAACCTTCGCTTAAAATCTAACAGTTTATCTCTAATGCCCAAAATAATACCTCCTGTCCAAATTGAATTAGCATATAAAACTTTTATTTCCTAGACATTTAAAAATATATTCATATGTATTTTTAAACAAAATGCAATATTTTATGATATTTTTTTATTTTCAGAGAAAAATAAAAATGTTAATACCGATTAAAATCAATTTAATAAGGGGTTTGATTCGAATGAAAATACTTATACTTACAGTCTCTGCTGGAGCAGGACATATTAAAGCAGCTGAAGCAATTAGTGAGCAGATTAAATTAAAATACCCTGACTCCAATATAATGATTATCGATACATATAAATACATAAGCCCTTTATTGGATAGAATCATTGTTGGTGGGTACTTGAGCATTCTTAAAATGTCTCCAAGAATCTATGACAAGTATTACTCATTATCCGAGCCGATAGGAAGTAGATACAATTTTGGAAGCATGCTAAACAGGTTTTTGGCTATAAAGCTGATGGAGCTAATAGATGAATTTAATCCATCGGTTATTGCATGCACCAATTTTATCCCACTCCAGATACTGTCAACGCTTCATAAAAAGAGCAGGCTTAAGACCCCCACAATATCTGTTATAACAGACTACACAACCCATTCCTATTGGGTACATGAGTATGTGTCTGCCTATGTAGTGGCTAACGACTTTATCAAAACCGAGCTTATAAATAAAGGTATTTCAAGCGATATAATTCATCCATTAGGAATCCCTGTAGGGACGAGCTTTTATCAAAATAACGACAAGCACAAGCTTCTATCAAAATATGGTATGAAAAACAAGCCTACAATACTCATAATGGGTGGCAGTCTAGGATTTGGTAATATAAAGAATACTTTCCTGTCTCTATTAAAATTAAAGAGAGATATCCAAATTGTGGTTATAACAGGCACAAATAATAAGCTTCGCAGTCAGCTTGAAAGATATTCAAAAAACTCCGAAAAGTGCATCCATATTATAGGGTATACTGATAAGATTTCAGATTATATGGAAATGTCGGATATATTGATAACAAAGCCCGGAGGAATGACGGTTTCTGAGGCATTGACCAAAAACATACCTCTGCTTCTTATCTCTCCTATCCCAGGTCAGGAAGAAAGAAACGCACAATTTCTTTCTAACATAGGAGCAGCTGCAAGAGCTATTAAAAAGGGTGATCTTGAAAATATACTACACCAGCTAATAGACAATCCCTTAAGAATGTGCCATATGAAAGAAATGGCCAAGTTTCTTGCAAAACCTGATGCAACAGAAAAAATTGCAGGTCTACTTGCAGAAATGTCCCTGGCATTTAAAGAAGAACACAGCCATGTAAAACCAGAACTTCAAAAAAACTCCATATCCCAGAGTAAAAATACACTTAATATATCAAGTCCCGATAATCAGCCTTGGGCTTACTGAACCTCTTGTGAACCTAGATAAAGTAAAAGCATTAAGTATTAACTTATAGGTCTTACTTAATGCTTTTACTCTTTATTTGGCAGAAAACAGTCCTCAATTTATCAATGGTAAATCCTATTGAATAATGCCTCTTGATAAAATAGGGTAAAACCGGAGATGAATTGTAATTCAATTATATCAAAACCTCACTCAATATTTACCCTGTTAAGTTGGTCTTCTTTAGGCTTACCTTCCTTCGGATGCTTATCAACATAATCTTTCGTCACATCACTCAACGCCTCTAAGAATGAATCGAATCCCATCTTAGCATGGCTTCCCAGCTGTCCCGGCAGAATATCCAGTATAAGCTTTGTTTTCAATATTTCAAGCTTCACAATCTCCTTGATTAATCTCTTATTATCCATTCTTTTCACCACCAAACACAATATTTAAAGTGTCCTGCTCAAACTTTGCCGATGTGATTGAAAGGTACTGCAATGTTTTGGGAAGAGTAATATTTCTCTTAATTCTGCCCGCCCTTATTATGAGTTCATCCGCCTTTTGAGCCAGGCTTAGATCACTCTTTTCACAAAAGGGCATATTTATTTTTAATAAATAGTTTTTTCCGCTTTTCTCAATTGTCTGAGTTTTTATGTTGTATAATATCCCTTCAGGACTAAGGTCTGCAAAAACCTTTTCTCCAAGCCTTTCCAACATATCCACCCCCACTATTTCCTTTTCAAAAAGCGGTGCATACATTATTGGAATAGGCGAGAAGCATTGCCGAGCTTCTTCAATATAGCTGCTTTGAATTTCCTTCCAAAGCGTAAAATAGCTGTCCGTTATGTCACTGGGTATAACCCTGTTTACAACAATTGCATCAACATTGAAGTTATATATATTGAGATAGGTAAAGCTTCTCTTTGCCTCTTTGATAACCATTTTTTCAGGATTCACAACTATTCTGATGCTGGTGGACTTCCGGTCTGTAAATATTTTTTTCATTTCATCCAATTGATTGAATATGTTTTCAATTTCACCCATAACTCCATCCGAAGGCATGGGTATCCCTAATAAGGGCTCTATTACAGGCCTGGTGAGGTTAATTGCCTTTCTTTTAATCGGAAAAAGTTTATCCATCCACCACCTGAAAAGATCAGGATAGCTTAAAAGTGCCAGGGTTTCACCAGTAGGAGCACAGTCTATTACAATGAGGTCAAAAAAACCTTTCTTGTAATGTTCCAGAATTCTTATGAGGCTCAGCAGTTCGTCCATCCCAGGAAATACTGTTAGTTCTTCTGTTGAAATATCTTTCACCGATTTGGATGTGAAAAGCATGGTCAGGTATTCCTGAACCTTCCCCCATCCCTTTTCAATTTCATGAACAGTATCAATCTCTTGAGCCCAGAGGTTCTCTTCAATTTTAACGGGTTCCGATCCCAGCTCAATATCTAGGGAATCCCCAAGACTGTGTGCTGCATCTGTGCTTATTATTAGCGTCTTAAGCCCTTTTCTTGCCGATCTCAAAGCTGTAGCTGCGGCTATACTTGTTTTTCCCACTCCGCCTTTGCCTGTGTAAACAATAATTCTCATAACGGTTCACTCCTTTTGTTGGTAGTTAAAGTAACATTATAATAAAAACTTTAATACTCGCTATTTCGCTAATCCAATATTTCGCCTATCGAAGTATTTTTTTTAATTTTGGCCCTTTTAAAAAGGGCCTGATTATTAGCTTAAATTTTATCGTCAATCTATTTGAATTTTTCTTATCTCATTTCCATTATCCTTAGGCTTGCGGTCTGAGGCTTTTTTCCTCTCTACTACATGTATTACCTTATAAAATATTTTTATAAGCATATCAATTTCTTCAGGTTCAAGCTCACTGCAAATGTCATCTATATATCCTAATGCAAGGGTATGTATCTTTGAGACCAGACTTTTTCCTTTGTCTGTCAGCTTTATTACGACAATTCTCCTGTCATTTTCACTTTTATCCCTTAATACATAGCTGCTTTTAACCAGCCTTTCAACTATACCTGTTGCTGTACTCATTGGAACATTAAGGCTGTCCGATACCTTTGACATCATGAGCTCGCCCTGTTTTTCAAGCTGTAAAAGGAGAACTATTTCAGACTTGGATAGCTCCAAATCTATATTAATAATATCCCTAGGATAAAAAATCTTATTTATATTATTAAAAATCAAATCAAATATAGTAGAGTTTATTTGCATGAACCAATCTCCTTTTGCAGAATACTTCGCATATCGAAATATTCTAATTACAGAATACCCTTTTTATAGTACTTTGTCAACCCCTTTTAGTAATATGACAATTTTGTGCTATTTCATATTCATTTAAGAAGCATAACAATTTTATCCAGTATTATAACAAAAATTTCAGTATCACATTGGTATATATTGTATTATAATTAGAAATACTTTAAATATCTCCTTGTATTTTTATTAGCGACATTTTCGTATTTTCGGTAATATACCCGGAGTTTCCTCGGCAGCGGTCTCCGGGTACTTTAAACCGACCTAAGAATAATTCGAACTTTAATTCCCACTCTTTACCCTTCTCTTTCTTATAAATACCACTGAGATTGTTACAAGTACAGCATAAATAAGAATAACAACTGCCAAAGTTGCCACTCTCTCACTGTCTGGTCCGTCTGCTAACAAAACCGGTCCAAGTCCGAAGAATGTTACGAGCAAAAATGCGGCAGCCATAAGTATACCGAAGAATAAATTCATAATCATAGCGAAACCTCCCTTTATACTTATAATTTTATCACTATTTATAATTTATATTTATATTATTACCACAAAATTTATATAGCATATTGACTATCGACCTCACGGGTGATATACTACATTACATAACTAATGCAGCATAGGTGGTGATGTAATGAAAATTGATCAAGGCAGTATTAAGCCTATATATCTTCAGATTGCCGAAGGTATTGAGGATGATATATTAAACGGTTTACTGACTGTCGATGACCAGGCCTATTCCCAATATCAGATAGCTAGGCAGTTCAACATTAATCCTGCCACTGCCGCAAAGGGAATTAATCTCCTGGTCTCTGAGGGAATTTTATATAAGAAAAGGGGTTTAGGTATGCATGTCTCGGAAAATGCAATGAATATAATTCAAAATAAAAGAAAACAAAACTTTTTATCCAGTCTTCTCAAGGAAATTATTCACGAGGCACAAAAGTTGGGAATCTCACGGGAAGAATTAAAAAGCATGATAGACAGATTTGAAGGAGGGGAGTAACATGAGTGACGTTATAATCTGTAACCAATTAACAAAGACATATAAGGATAAGAAAGCCCTTGACTCAATTGATCTTTACCTTGGTGAAAATAAAATAATAGGTCTTATTGGAAGAAACGGGGCAGGCAAAACTACCTTCCTGAAAACATGTGCAGGATATTTAAGACCAACCTCCGGCTCCATAAGCATATTTGGCAGCAAGCCTTTTGATAATATTGATGTATTGTCAAAGCTGACATTTATAGATGAGGAAATTCAATATGATGAATCCCTTACCCTCAATGATATATTAAGCCTCGGAAAGCTTTTTTATCAAAATTGGGATGGTGCATATGCAGATAAGCTTATACGATATTTTAACCTTGATGGCAGGAAAAAATATAAAAAGCTATCAAGAGGTATGAAAACTCAGTTTAATATTATAATGAGCCTAGCTTGCAGAGCACCCCTTACACTTATGGATGAACCAACCCTTGGTCTTGATGTTACTGTAAGAAAAGAATTCTACAATATTTTGATAAAGGATTATGTGGAGAATCCAAGAACCCTTATTATCTCAAGCCACCTGATGAGCGAGCTGGAAAACATGCTGGAAGAAATGGTGTTAATCCACGGCGGCAGGCTTGTTTTTCATAAAAGTATTGAAGAATTGCAAAGTTATGGTATTATCCTGAATGGAAAAAAAGAAATAGTTGAGCCATTTATAAAAGGCAAGAATATTCTGAAAACAGAAACTTTTGGTGCAGGCTTCATTGCAGGCATTGAAAACAACTTGTCTAAAGAAGATTTCAGTTACCTCAAAGAAAACAATGTGGATGTAAGCAAAGCTTCCATAGAGGATGTATATATATGGACAACAAGCAACGGAAAGGGTGGTTTTGATGCTTTTAACTAACAACGAGATGAGATCATTGAAGGGTTATATTTTAAGTGAGCTTCTTGTTTCCAAGAGAACTTATATAACAGGTGCTTGTATAATTTTCGCAAACCTTTTTATAGCTATAGTTCTTCAGGTAATTATGCTATCAACAGGGCAAGATAGCTCCAATAATGGGGGACCCCTGGTTGTAGGCTCTGGTGTTGCTTATATTGTCATGCTTATATCTTCAATATTAATTTCCCAAAAGAAAATTCTTAAAACAAAGTTTTTATTTCCAATCAACAGAAAAATATATACATTGGGTAACTTTATAGTTTTTTGTATAAATACGTTTATCCTTTTATTAATTACATGTAATGCCTATTTATTAGAAATTCTATCCTCCTTAATACTTAAGTCTATTTACAAGGATTTTGTTTATATAAATCAAATTACCTTCGATTCCTTCAGTATAGGCTTTATTATGTCGGTTTTATATATAGTAGCACTCACAGTTTTTACCTACTTATTATTCATAGTTATTTTCAGATATGGTCTTAAGAGCATAATAACCCTTTCCACAGCTATAGCAATATTATTAATTTTTCCCTTTGGCAGAAACCTGTTATTTGGCATAATAATGTTTTTTGCAGGTGAACAGTCGGCTCCGCTGCTGGCTGTAAAGCTTATTGGATGTGCCCTTATATTGCAGATTTTAAGTTACCTGCCATTAAAAAGCATGGAGGTGAGTCAATAATGAAAAAAGCTTTTATCGTTTTATTGTTTTTTGCAGTATTATCTCTTTTGTCAACACTTTATCCAATAAGCAGCATCGAAGATGCCAGAGAAAGGCTTCATACCGAGGAGATCAGTAATAAAGTAGTTAATTCAAGCTGGCCCTGGCTTCCCATGATACAGTTCGATAAATACAGATCATTATTTGATATAGACAATAAAACACCTTGATTTTCCTGATATAAATGCAGCATCCGCTGTCATCTCATACAACTTTATATAAGAGAATTACAGCGGATGTTATATATTTATTTTTTAATTTTTATTCCTTTTGTCAATAATCATTTGTATCGGGTTATCTTCCCACACCTTTATAACAACTCTCTTGTACCTTGTTTTTATTGAAGGCATGCTGCTTTCAAGGACTTTCACCATTATAAACAGAAACTCTCTAAGGCTTTTTGCTATCACATATTTCCTGTTTTCATCGCTGCCATAATTTATAATCTGACCAACGGTACCATTTTCATCAGGATCTAGGTCAATACCTATATAGTTTCCTTCCTGGTCATGTGCGAATGGTATCCACTTTCTATTGACATAAACTTTCCTGACAGCATTTTCCGGAACAGATTCTGCTTCTTTTTCACAGGCCTTCATAAGCTCCTTGTCCTTTAATACATATAGCCAATCACACCAACTAAGAAACATTTCACCTACAGAAAGAAATCTTAGGCCAAGAATGCTTCCTTCAAGGTTTTCTTTTTCACCGTTGTTACATAAGTAAAGTGACTTTAATTCATCGGGTAACTGGATCCCCATCTTTTCTTCGATAGTACTGACTTCTTTCAATTCAACCGCCGGATTCAGATATGATTTATAGTCCGGTTTTTCTTTTTCGTATACTGCTGTTACAAGGTCCCAAAGTTCCTTAACACTAAGTTGCTCCATATTCTTCATCAGTGCATGCCTCTTTCAATATATTATTTCTTTATAATAATATATTATGAAGCATCCTAAGTAAATATAAATAAAAACTTTATTGTAAATTATAAAGGATGATCTTCAGACAGGTTTTTAATATACGTTTGAATGAAATTTAATGTTTCATAGCTTTCATATTCTATTCTCATACCATATTCAAAAAAATCCTTATGTGGAATTTTTCTTAATATTACGGCTTTTAAAAATATTATTTTCTGCTGCATATACAAGTCAATTTGGAGAATATCATTAACATAAAATGATTCCTTCGAGTATATTTTAATTCCAAATGCACTTATATCCTTTATCACTGCAATATATTTCTTATCTTTGCCTTTTTGCCTAACATCTGCATATAAAGAGACCGGTTTTCTTTCATGAAGTCTCATTTCTGAGCCCGGTTCTATAGTATCAATTCGCAATTTTATTATATTTGCTTTGGAGTCTATCGATGTAACATTGCATCCAATATTTATTAAATTATTTTGTTCTTTTATCATGATGACTGCAGGGTCTCCCTCAAGAAAGTTCAGAATAGAAAATTGCTTTGTTAACCGGAGAGTAATTGATGAATCACTTGCATCTATTATGTCACATCTAAATGGCTTTACTGCTGAGTAGTGGCTAATTAAAACGATCTTGTCCGTCTTCAACATTTTATCACCCCAATATGCAGATGTTACATCATATATTCAATTTGTATTGTTTCCAATTTGGCAACGCTAATGCATAAGCTTCAAATTCATTGCTTATGAAAGTTGTATTTTGCAATATATTTAGATTATATAGATATTCTATAGAAGCTTAATAAAATCCTTCTTTACGTGCTAAAAGATTCGACTTACACCGATAAAACGCTGCTTAAAATAATCCTCCTCAGATTCATGCACTGCTACAGAATAATCGGTTTTGCTAGCTAGTAGAAACTGGGTATTATTGACAAAAATGCCCACCATCGATATATCTTTCCTGTGTTCGTTTGAGCTGAAAAAAACAAGATCTCCTGCAATGGGTTTTTCTTTGCTGATATCAATGGCCCTACCCATTTTGTATTGCTTGTCTATACTCCTTGGAAGCTCAATTCCATTTATCCTGCTGCAAATATATGCAAGGCCTGCACTATCTATACCCCAGGCACTTATTCCTCCCTGAAGAAAAACCGTTCCCTTGAATTTTAGTGCAGTAGCAACAAATGATTGGGCAGAAGTCTTCTCCACTTTTTTCCCGGCATCTATATGAATAGTACCATTTTCACTGATCCATCCTGTTTTATCATCCGGTAAAGCAATTTCATACCAGTCCTGAACACTATTTATTACTGAAAACTCGGTACCCATGACAACATCCTTAATAAGCGATCCGTTTGCAACCTGAGACAGAACATTCGCTTTTCTGACAGTAACTATAATCCTAGGTTCGGAGTTATCTTCATCAAGTGAGGACGTCTCACTAGTTATGTACCTAGTCTTTATCCACCCCTGTAGCCCATCCACAGCCTCTACCTTTGACCAGGATTCCTTAGTCTCTATTATATTGACCGGCTGATTGTACAAAACCTGTGTTACCTTTTCCGACTGAACAGTAGCCTCTTTAAATAAATCCACAATTGTTTCAGTTATAACTCCTATGTTGTTCCAGGCTTTTCCTGTTGTAAAGGTACCGGAAAAACCTGCACCTGAATTGGCACTCTTTTCTTTTTTCCCACATCCGCTGAATGCCATCGTTAAAATTAAAATCATAAATATAACTTTTTTACTCATTTTTACCCCACTCTATTACAGCTTGATAACATTAATACCGCTTTGGCACATTTGGCAAATCTTATCCATCTCCCATTCCTTGCAGGTAAAAAGAATTATTTGCCTCCCTGCTGATATACCTTTAAGCATTTCCAAAGTTCCTGCAATCCTTTTATCATCGTAAAAGGAAAATACCTCATCCAGCATAAGAGGCAAGGTCTCTCCCATTAAAAGCTCCGATGCTGCAATTCTTAATGCAAGATAAACCTGTTCAACCGTTCCATAACTCAGCATATCAAGTGATATTACAGCTCCAGTTTGCGGCTCCACAAGCCTTATAACAAGATTGTCATCAAGTTTAAGCTTTTCATATTTATTTCCTGTCATTTTCCTTAGTATATACCCGGTTTTATCATTCAATGCAGGAACAAAATCCCTGTGGATTTCCACACTTGCTTCATTAAGGGTTTCATGAGCAGTTTTAAGTGAATACAATAGGCTTTCAAGGTCATCCTTCCTTGTTTCCAATTCATTTATCTCTTCCACCGTTCTCTGAAGTTCCTCATCCTTCAAGGAATTTTTTAAAATAGTTTCAATTTCTTTTATCCTTAAGAGAGTTTCCTGAAGCTCTTGCTCATGTGTCTTTTGGGATTTATCCAGTGACTCATCAAGGTCATTCAAGGAAGCCTCACTGGATAATATGCTCACTCCTTTTTCTTCATACAACGCACAGTCTTTCTCAATTATGCTCACATTTTGTGTTATTCTATTGAGCTCATTATAAACATCATCAGGTCGCATTATTGAGGTACTACCCGTAATCTGTGCAGCCTTTTCAATACATTTTTCATGCTCTAATAATATATCTGCTTTTCTTGATTCCCTGTATTGCCTGTCGGAATTCTGTGACATCTTTTTGCTATATACATTTTTAACTATATTAAAGAATTCCGTATTTATGTACTCTTGTGCTATATCAATGCCTGCCCGGTAAAGCTTCTCCTGTATATTGTTCCACGATGCATTCTGCTGCTTTTCAATGGAAATGAGCTTCCCTTCAAGCATGCAAAGATCATTATTCAAATCGTTAAAATAGATCACACTGCTCTTGTACAAAGCATGAAGTCTGAAGAATTCTTCAATTGACGCCACTTTAACTGTAAGGAGTATGGATTCAATTCTCTCCTCAAGCTTATTCATCTCTGCTTCTAATGGGTTGCTCTCCTTTTTTTCCAATTCTGGCAAATCCACTTTTTGATGATTGTGTTTCATTACGTAAAGGACTATGGCAATTGCTGAAAAAACAGGCCCCCCTACTAGAAGCAATGGATTTATAAAAAAACCGCCAGTAAATAGAACCGCCAGTATTATGCACAATATAATGGCAACTCCATAAACGCCTAGGCTTTTTTTCCTATTATACAGGCTCAGGCCATTTTTAACACTACTTTCAAAAAAGGATTCTCCTCTTATATTATTAATTTGTTTTTTTATATTGTCAACTTTAATATTCAATTCCAGCATTTCTTCATCCACATTGCTGCCAAGATGCTTAAATGCGGCTATTCTATCTATGGAGCTTTCCGCCTCTTCCAGCTCCCCTTTCTTCTTGCAAAATCTTTCTTTTTGAATCTTCAGCTCTTCACCATAATCCAGGTAGCACCTACAGTCATTTATTAGTTCCTCCAGTTCATCAATTGAAAGCATCCTGAGCGTTGAATACGTGCTTTCACCAGCATCAGCCCCTTCAGTATTTCGCTGCAGCAAAGCTTTCTCAGCCTCAAGTGTTTTGATTCTGCTCAAAATATCTTTGAGATCGTTTTCTCTAGCTTTTGCGGTTTTCAAATCCCTTCTCAGCTTCAAATAAGACCTTGTATCATAAATACCATTCATGGCACTTTTAAGCATTTCCAGGTGAGCATGTTGTTCTTTAAGTTCCTTATCCAGCAGCATAAGCCTGTCTCTTTCTCTTTCCATTCCTGCCTTTGCAGCTTTAAGCTCCATCAATCTGGCATTAATCCTGTCAAGAGACATATCTGAACTCCTGGCATTTCCTGTATGTTTCTTTATAGCCTCCTTTAATGCTTTCTCTGCCTTTATGAAGGAAACATCCTCAAAACCCGTCTGTGCAAGGTTTATAAGCATATTCTTAAGCTCACTGAGGCCTGCAACATCCACCAGTGCACCTGCCTGCCTTACAAAAACAGTCTTTTCGAAGCATACCTCATTTATCCCCAAATGTTTTTGGGCAAATAATACGCTTTTGTTTTTCCCCATCTCAAAAGTATTCGTTATATCATTAAAAAAAGAGTCATAGACCCTTACACTATTATCCTCAAAGTTCCTATTGACCGTTATTACCGGGCCATTGTCAAGAGCATATTCCATTGTGCCGGAAAATCCGCTGTCCTTCCAGGGCTTGTATCTTTTTGGATTATCATACCCCTTTAACTGTTTAGAACCTTTAACACCATATAACATATATTTTATGAAATTTTGCAGAGTTGTTTTACCAGCCTCATTTTCCCCAAATATTAAATTTAAACCCTCGTCAAATTCCACTATGTGATTTTTGAATTTACCGAATGCTGTCAGTTCCAGCCTTTTTATTTTCATCAATCTATCTTACCTTTCTCCAAGGCTTTAAGTCCCAGATCCAAAGATTTTTTTAGCCTTGCTCTAACTTCATCGTCCTTCTCTTCTTCTATCTTTTTAAGCATTTTCCGGACAAACAATCCCCTAAGGCCTGGCTCATGGGATATTTCACCTACATTGTAAGAAGGACTTGTAGCATCTGCCAGTTTAATATAAAATATCCTTTCATTCAAACATTCCTCTATGTACCTTATGTTTGGGTTGAAATCGTTTTCTGTAAAGCCCTTTAAACATATATTAATAAGGCTGGTTAAAGGAACATTATTTATCTGCTCCTTTAGAGCTTCCAATATCTGCTCATCTGTATTAAAGCCTGAAATATCCAGTTCCAGATTATAGTACTGCCTTTTAGAAGTCCTGACAAATTCATATTCAAGCCTTTTTCTATTACCATAAGCATCCATGTATAAAGTGCATAAAAATACGCCATGTTCACCTTCCTCGTCAAATCCTAAAGGTTCAGGACTGCCGGGGTTAAATACCCTTCCATGGCCCCCGATGTCAGAAGTCTTCTTGTGAAAATGTCCAAGTGCTATATAATCCATACCCGATCCAGCTAAACTGCTACTTGACACGGGATTTAAAACAGTTTTGCCAAAATTCATGTCTACAGTACCATGAAGCATTAAAATATTAAAATACTCGGGGTTAATGGATATCTGCGGGATAGCCGGTTCTATCCTGTTACTGTTTTCAAATCCCATTCCAAAAACACATGCATTTATATCTTTAAAACAAAAAAAACTATTTTGGGGTGATAAAATATAAACATTATCCGCCCAAGAGTAGTTTTGATAAAAGGAGTTTGATGCATAAGGGTCATGATTTCCAGGTATCATGATGACCTTTATATCTGGTATGCTTTTAAAAAGCTCATTGACGTAGTTAATTGTTGAGCGTCTTATATAGGCATGCTCGTACAAATCCCCGCAAATTAGAATCATATGGACCTTCTCATTTTTTGCCAAGCCCACAATACAGGATACAACTTCCTTAAGATCCTGCCGTCTGTCGGAGGATCTCTTTGTGTCGGCTCCCAATGTAGTAAACGTCATATCAAGATGTATATCGGAGCAGTGCAGAAATTTAAGTTTATTCATTCAAAACACCCGGTAAACTGTTTATAGCTTTTAAAATCCTTTCCAAACACGAATATCCGTGAATCAAAATTATATATTTCCTTCAGCTTAACAATTTTTTCTTTCACATCTTCATAAGGCTCATTTGTAATCGCAAATAAATTATTATTTGAAATTGGAAAAACCTTAATGAATTTTTCTTTTATTTTATCAATAAATGGATTATTTTCAAATAGTGATTTAAAATTTTTATCCTCAAAGTAAACCACATTAAGTTCGATAAAAAGATTCTGTGCCTCATTCATTTCCTTTTCAAGGTCCGCCTTAAACAGGTAATTGTAATCGGGACAGGTTACCTTTTTATTTTTTTCCGCTGTATTCATACATGAAATCACAGGAGCTATATGCCCTGCTATGGTTTCTAATATCAGCATATACTCATCATCACAAATCAGTGAGTCCTTATATTTGAAAACAATTATGGCTCCTAATATTTCCAATTCCAGCTTTTCAAGAAAAATTGGAATTATAAGAATACCCGAGCATTTACCTATCTCATCTACAAGGGATTTTTTAATATACTTAAGTGGAGCTATTTCTCTCGCATCAAATACAGTATCACCCTCCATCACCTTTTTCCAGCATGTTCCAATATTAATTTTCTTCTTACTGGTTTTTATGTTTAGACAATTTTGAATTTTGAATGTGTTTTTATCCTCATCATAAAGTGTCACCATTGCTTTTTCAACATCAAAGGATAAATTTAGGGTCTTAAGTGTCAAGTCAAAAAGCGTGTCAATGTCCTTGGAGCTGTTAACATTTTTCATAAGACTGTTTAGTGAAATAAGATCTGAAAGCTTGTTCTCCAAAAGCTTTTTCTGATCATTTACCTTTTTAAAAAACTGAGCATTTGAAAGTGCAATATATGCAGCTGATGCAAGGCTTTCAGTCAGCTCAAAAACACCTTTATTATAAGGAACTCCTGTTGTTGTTGGACCTAGAGATACAAATCCCAGAACTTTATTATATTTTATAATAAGTATTATAAACTTGCTTTCTAAAAATTTAATTGAATCAAGGCCTTCAACAAATAAAGTGTTAAAATAGTCTATAGATTCCTTTTCATCCATATCCAGTATAACCCTAGATGCATCGACTGTCGCTTGTCCTCTAGCGTTTAATCCAATAATAAAATCCGCATCCTTAAAATGAATATCCTTGAACGCCTTCAGTTTGTAGTCTTCACTCATCTCATCATAGATAACAAATCCTGTTATGGAACTTTGGGTAAGTTCAGAAAAAACATCTATGGAAAGATTGTAGAGTGCATTTAAGTTCAACTCGCTTAAGAGGGCTTTAGATGACTGATTTATTGCAAAGAGATTAAACACCTTTTCATCTAATTCCCTGTTCATATCCTGAAGGTCTTCAAACCTCTTATGATTCTCAAGGGCATTATTAAATAACTTCATCAATGCTTCTGCTATTATGAAGTCTTCACTTTCAAGCTGTCCCATAGCTTTGTTAGAGATAAATATAAATCCAAACAGGAAATCATCTATAATTAGTGGAATAACCATAGTAACATTATATGCTTTGATTATGGCTTCATCAAAGTATTTATTAAGTACATCCTGCTCATAAAGAAGATAACCGTAATACTTAGGCAAGTTGGAAAGCTCCTTGGTATTTTTTATCCTGGCAATACCATTACTATCACCTTTAACATTTCTTGCTACAAAGTCTTTGCCCTGTAGAGAAAATATTGCAGAATGCTCTATGGTTAAAAGCTCATTTGTAAAATCAAAGGCTCCATCGACTATCTGTTCGAAGGTCAATCTTTGGGAAAAAAACTCAATGGCTTTAATTATGCCGGAATACCTGAATATTTTAGTGGATAGAAGTCTCTCTTTATTTTCCTGCTCAATTCGGCTTAAAATTTGGTTATACTCCATGTTTATCCTCCCTACAGCTCATTAATCCCATCATTTTGATAATAAAAGGTTGTACCAAGGATTACTTCTTTTATTTCTCGCACATGTTTCTTTATATCAATCACTGTATTTGGATACGCCTTCTTAAGTATGGTAATCTCCCCTTCTCCCTTTGTCCGTAAATAATTTGCTGTTGCTTTTTTTTCATCCTCATTATACTTCAAACGATTTTTTATATCGAAATAACGCTCCTTAATCCTTTCAAGGGCTAGCATCTGTTCACTGCTAAGAGAGGCTACGGAATATAGAGACATCTCCTGCTTGGCCTTAATTAAATCTTCTTTTAATTTTTGTATGTTCAGCTCAATCTTTTCAAAGCTACCCTTTAGGGCTGCCCTATTAAAACCCTTTACGCTGATTTGTGTCTTAGCTTCGCTTGGAGACCCTATTGCAGTAGCTACAACCTTGTATTCGGCCTGAATATTTCCGCCTATAATCTGTCCCTTTGGCGAGTCCACGATAACCTCTCTCGCTATTATTGTACTGTTAATACAGTAATAGCCTATATGTACACGTCCTTCACAGATAATTACCGCATCAGATACAAACTTGGTATAAATATCTTTATAGGACTTTATAATAGCCTTATTCTTACCTGCAATTCCCCCTTTAATATATACACTTCCTTCACGGCTGACAATTTCCCTTATGCTTCCTACGCCATAAACGCCTAAAATCTCAATATCCTTGTCCGCTACTACAGAAAAGTTATCCTCAACCGAGCCTTTTACAGTAAGAAATCCGTCAAAATCTATATTGCCGGTTTTAAAATCTACGTTTTCAGGCAGCTCAAGGTGGTTTGATACACTTATTTTATCCCCCATATAATTGACAGCACCGCTCCTTAGAGCATACAAACGGGTAACTCCACCCTCATAACTCTCCCTAACTGAATTTTTGTCATAAAGAAGTGGATATTTTTTCCCAGTCATAGCCATTATAATGGTTCCCCTAACGGATTTTCCCGGAACACCGGGAGAAGGGTCAATTCTTTCCCCAAGCCAATCGCCCCCCTTTACATGGTTAATAAGACTTAATTCATAATGGTTTACCTTGTCGTTATCTGTTACACTAGGCTTTGGCTCATTTATCTCATACATTCTTATTTCGGAGTCCCCACCGTTTACAGGCTCAATGCCTTCAGCTATTAGTATTTTAGTATGGTTTGGCAGCACATCCAGTAAGGCATCCTGTTTTATCCCAAAAACAACACCTTTATCGCTGAGCTTTTTCAAAATTTCTTTTAAAAGTTTGGTATTTGTCCCATTATTTAATTCATTATCCAATACAAACAATGTGATATATGCTTTAAGACCATCATCAGATATTTCAACAACAACCCTTTCCTTTACATCAGCAAACTTTGTCTTCTTCACAGGGGAAAAAAGTACAGCACTTTTAACTGCCATAAAACTAGTAATCTGCATCTCGGGATATTCGGCAATAATCTGCTTAAAAGCATCCATTGTCATTCCTTTAGAGAAGGATTCAATGAAAAACTCTTCATTTTCTTTTGTAATTTTTATAAAATGGTCTTCATATATTACCTCTTCCATTAAATCCTCTCCTACCAGCTTAACTGTTTATAGCAGCTAATATTTTATGGAAGCAAGGAGCCCCAAAATCCACTATTATAATAGTTATCGGCAGTTTATTGCTCTGTACTAAGGAGAATTTTTATTTTACTTGATAGGAAGGAAGTTCGCTCAATATGATATTTATATATTACGTTTCATAGCATATTAAAAGTATTAATCTTCCAAATGCTCAGGTTGAATAAAATAATAAGGCTGCTTCCATTAAACATATGTCAGCAGCCTAAACAAACCATTATAATAATCACTATCTCATTGATCGAAACATTGTATATTTTTAAACTTATCAAATACTATTTACTTTATACTTTAATTAATA
This sequence comes from Pseudobacteroides sp., assembly GCF_036567765.1. Lineage (NCBI taxonomy): Bacteria > Bacillati > Bacillota > Clostridia > Eubacteriales > Oscillospiraceae > Pseudobacteroides > Pseudobacteroides sp. The sequence goes on along the minus strand of NZ_DATCTU010000033.1, from coordinate 62,416 downwards.
AATATCATATCTGTAATTCTTAAGTCCACTTTCATTTCTATAAACTTACCATTTGAATCATCATATATGTACAATACTCTTTTACCATATGTTTTAGTACTTTCATCCATATTTGTGGAATCTATCAGAAAGTAATTTCCGTTTACTTTTATCATTTTAGTAACCAAAATTTTGTCGTTAATAGATACAGGGTTACTATCTTTAAATTTATAAAGGTTTTTTGTATTAGTATCATTATTTGTACCGCTTACAAACAGTCCGCTTTCAAACTTTTCCCAATAAGATAAGTTAAAGTTGCTGGCAAGCTCTTTAAACTCCGTTCCATATGAATACAGCTTATATCTTTCTATATCTTTTTCAAACCCGTACATTATCAAGCTTTCACCGATGCTATCCCACTTTTTGGTCTGCATTCCAACAACCAGGTTTGTTATTACATTATCTTTATAAAAAAGTACTGTATTCCTCTTTTGATTGTTAATCCTGTTTTTATCCTCTACATCAATAAATGTATTCTGACCAATAGAAAGTTTGTCTGTTATTTCGGATACATCCAGTGCTTTTGTAAATTTGGTGCCGTTAAAAACATTTAAAGCTAAATCAGAATCATCTGTTTCCTGCCCTAGGATTAACAGCTTATCACTCTCTAAAACTGCTTTCGAAGCTTTAAAATTATCCAAAACAGTTTTAAAATACGTACTGCTTGCTACAGTAACATAATCATTTCCGTTTATCTTGTAAATGACACTTTCACTATAACCATCCACAACTTCCATAATAAAACCTTTGGTTGCTGAAGGTTTATTTACTTTCTTATTGTTTGGATCATAATAGATAGAATCCTTTACTACCCCAAGATACATCTTCCCGTTATAAAGTTTTATCATATTAAAATCATATTTTACTTTATCGGAACCTTGAGGTGCAGGAAATAAAATTCCGTATATACCTGTTTCCTTGATGCAAACAAGGTCTGATCCCAATAATGCATGGATCTTACCGTTAAACATAACAATTTTATTTAAATCCACACTCAGGTCCTCGCGAAGGATTTTAACGGTATTTCCGTCGTAAACTGCCAGGGGCTTATTCCCGCCTTCCTGCTTACTTGCAGTCATATAAAGATTGTTTTTATCCTCAAAAGTATCATTTAAAATAAATTTTTCCATAAGCACAATTGGAACCCATGAACTTTTGTTAAATGCAAGGAGTGTATATTCTCTCTTATTGTCATATTTACTTATAACCAGCTTATCCTTAAAGATAATACTCTTTCCAACATAAAAATTATCCTGTACTAAATAGAGGTTTCGTCCATCAAATCTACATAATTTGTTAAACTTTTGATTTCTGTCATAACAATGGATTAATAAATTATCATTGTATTCAAAAGTTTCCTTCATATCAAAGCTGTCTAGTTTATTTCCTTTATCGTCGGTTAATACCACAAAATTTTCACCGTCAAATATCTCAAAGCTATTTGTGTTCCTTGCCTTATCAAACATCGTGGCTAAAACCTGGCCTTTAAAGCTATACCAGTTGACAATCTCCTTGTTTACCATAGGTATAGTAGTGATATCGTTCCCATCATATACATAAATAAGATTTTTTGCTTTTTCATAAAACATTACTTTTCCGGTATCATAGCGTCCAACTTTTGTTATGTAAATTTTCTTTTCAGAAGGTTCCCAAACTACTTTTGCCCCGGAGTTTTCAGATATAAATCTTAAGGGCACAACGGTCCTTCCGTCTATAACTTTTGGAGCGACTGTCATATCCTGTTGTACACCGTTTACGGTTGCTTTTTTATTGTTTATTTTAAGTATTATGGAGTCATCCTCTTTTGTTGCATTAATGGTTGAGGTTTTGCTATCCCATTCAATTACATATCCTAATTCTTCGAGTATTGCTCTGAAGGGAACCAACGTGGATCCATTTTCAATAAATGGTGGAATATCTAACTTGTTTTGAGTACTTTTTGACATGTATGTTTTTGAATCTACAGTAAACACTAAGTCGATAAATTCAGTTGTAACAGTGTCGGCATATGCCATAAACTTCGTTACTGAAAAACTCAGTAAAAAAGCAAAAAGGCACAAGAAAAACATTAACGTTTTTCTTGACTTTCTTTTATAAGTGTCAAAATACATTAATTAGTCCCCCCTACAAAATAGTTAACTTTATACTTAAATTAACATATTGCAGCTTTAAAGTCAAATGTAATAGAGCCCCAGGAAATAGAGCACTGCTGTGATTAAGTTAGAAATATATCAATATTTGAAACACCTTAGCTTTACAAATCATATATCCTTTTTTTCATAAATTCTAACTGAGACATGGTACGAAATCAGAAGGATAGCAAAGGCTCCGAATAAAAATAGCATACAAGCCAGAGTCTGTTGTACTTCTACCAATCTTATAAATTCCCTTAGGAGTTTTCCTATGGTACTTTCTGAGGGAATCAGGGTAATCAGGGGTACCAAAAATCCAATCACCAGCAATGGAAGGAAGGTAAGAACCTTGGCTTTTGTGTATCCAATTTTAAAGTACATAGGAATTTGAAAAGATATAACCAATGAAAAAATCAAAAATCCAAAGCTTGTAACAAACAGCAAGGGCTTAAGCTCTACACTTCTGCTAAAAAAGAACGACAAAAAGTATACTGTAGCTAACGCAAATAGCGTTGCAACCGATACCCCAAGTAATGAGAATATGTATCTTCCTGCAACAATATCTCTTCTCTTCAAGGAAAATGTGCCCAGAAGATTCTCAATGGAATTCCTCTCACCTATTGAAAATGGATACGCCACAAAAAACGATGCCCATATCATGAACATAGGCGGTACCATATATGAATCTTGATTCCCCAAACCAACAATAATACCTACAGCTAAAAGAACAAAAAATATCTTTGAATATGGCTTGACAGTAAGAAAATCAAACTTCGCAACATTTAACGCTTTAATCATGCAATTACCCTCCCCTTATTCATAAAAACAATTATATCATCTATTGTACATGGTTCTATAAAGGCTTTATTTCCCATCATGCTGATTTTATCTGTTGTGATAAGCCCCTCAAAACCGGCACTATGTTCTCTTAATCCCAATATCATCTTCTTTTGTTCCTCACTAATATCTCCAATGCCGCCTTTTATCAAGCTGTAGCTTTCCAAAAGCTTATCTTTTGTTCCTGTATAGACAATTTCTCCATTATTGATAAATGTTATATAGTCTGCAATTTTATCAAGATCAGATGTTATGTGAGTAGAGAAAAGAACGCTTTTTTCTTCTGAAACTACAAAATCACTCAATATATCCATTAGTTCATCCCTGGCAACCGGGTCAAGACCACTTGTAGGTTCATCAAGGATTAAAAACCTTGCATCATGGGACATGGCAACTGCTACCATTAGCTTCATTTTCATTCCCCTTGACAAATCCTTAACCTTTTTATTCCTTTTCAATTTAAAGCTTTTAAGGTAATCATCATATTTTCTGCTGTCCCATTTTTTATAAAACAACTTTACAGCCTTTTCAACATCGTTCAGATTCCACTCATCTACAAAAAAGGGCTGATCAAATACCACTCCTATTTGTTCCTTTATATCATCCTCATAGGCAATATTATCAAGTCCCAACACCTTGATTTCTCCACCTTTTCTGTTAATCATGTTTAAAATAAGCTTAATTGTTGTCGTTTTCCCTGAACCATTCGGCCCTATAAATCCCATTATATAACCTTGGGGTATGACAAAGCTTACATTTTTTATTGAAAAATCCCCAAAGCTAGCATTTAAATTGCCAATCTCCAATATATTACTCATAGTTCTCCTCCTTAAGCATTGCATCAAATATACTCTGCAGTTCGCTTTTAGTGATCTTTGCAATTTTTGCACAATTAATAGCTTCAGCAAAGCTTCCCTCAATATCTCTTAATAGCTGCTCACGAACCATTTCTGTGTTTTTGGGAAGAACATAGCAGCCCTTACCCTGCACATTTGATACAAACCCTTCCTGTTCAAGATCCCCATATGCCCGGGTTGTTGTTATAACACTTATTTTAAGGTCCTTTGCAAGCTGCCTTATTGATGGCAGCAGCTCACCCTCCGACACATCGCCACTTAATATTGCGTTTTTGATCTGCTCTTTAATTTGCTCATATATCGGAACCCCACTGCTGTTTGAAATTATTATCCTCACACTCGTGCCACCTTATCATACAGTTTATAGTGTACATATACTATATATACATTATAAGCTGTTTGTTTTTGGATGTCAATCGCAAAGATAATAATCTGTCTTGAAATAAAACAAGGACATTGACTGGGGGTGAAATATGTTGGAAAGCAGAATTAAGGAACTTCGTGAAAAACATAAATTAACACAAGATTACCAAAAGGAATTTACATTTACACTGAGCTACACTCTTTACAAACCTATTGCCTGCTTAATATAATATGAAATGGAGGGATACATATGAGAAAATCAAAGAGAAAAAACAGAAAGATTGAAAGCTTTACAGGTACAAAACCCGTAATAATTTTTTCAGGAATTTTTATTGCAATATTTGCAGGCTCAATGGCACTTTATTTTTTTAGTGACAAGAGTACGTCAAATACTACTCAGGTTACTAATTCTTCCCCAAGCAGTGCGGTTGAAATAAACAACAGTCCCCTTAACTCAAGTATTGTTTTAAACAGTACTCCTGTACCGGAATCGGTAACTCAATCAACTGCAACTGATAAAAATGGAACTTCTGTAACTGGCAATATTCAAAACAATCAACAAAATCCTAATGAAAGCAGTAGACAGAACAATCAGGATAAAGTTAACTGGAAGCAAAAGGTTGATTCACTTACATCTGAAGGCATCAAGAAAGAAGATATAGACAGCAGTAAACAGTATGCTCAAGGCGTAATTTCCAACTTAAATCAGATTATATCCTTCAGCAGCACCAACGATATAATTCCCAAGCCAGGTATTCAAGAGGACTCTTCCGGCGATGACAGTGCAAAATATCAGGAACTGAGCACTAAAATCGATATGGATAAAGCTGTTTATCACATGATTAAGATAAGCAGCTTACTCGGTAGCAAAGAAAAGGTTTTTGATGAATATCTCTTGACTCTGCAACTGGATTTAGACATAAGCGAACTTGCTGCAGATAAGTCCTCCTATGAAAAGAAGAAGAATGAAAAGTTGATGGGTATTGATCAGAATACCTTGATTACATCTGATGGAATAACTCAGAAGATGATGGAAAGTATACAAAAACAAAATGAAAAGAATAGAAATTCAATTACAAATCCAGCCCAGGAAACCAATAAGGGACTGCCGGGATTAAACAACCAATCAAATAACCTGCCTGGTATCCAAGTTCCAAGCGTTCCTGACCCTGAAGCAGAAATAAGAAAAAAACTAGGCCACTGAGGTCATTCACTACAGCTGTTTTTCACGATATTATATAATAATATAAAAAAGATCAGTTCATTAAAAATGACTTAAGTCACAAAATGAACCGATCTTTTTTATATTATTATATATCTGCACTGTCCTTATATTATTTTATTAAATTCTACACCCAATTTATACATACCACCGAATTTTATTAATGAAAGGTAAAAATTTTCCTAGACATTAAGAGTTGCAGGGAGTGTTTATGATGGCGAATTATTTATTTAGGACCTCAAATTCCAGTAGTGGAGGAAAAATACATGGTCTTCCAAGTTCTTCTGTAAAAGAATATGCTTTTGAAGTTAAATTGCCTGAGCATGCATGCAATGATACAAACTCATGCACCGCTAATGGTAAAATAGAGGAAATAGGACTATGTATTAAAAACGGAGTTGAAAAAAACTCCACTGAAATAATAGATAAACTTTTTGATGAGCTATACAGCAGTAATAATTTAAACATGGAAAAGGCAAAAATCCTTTATATTAATATAATTACTACAATTATAGATTCTGTTACTAAGTTTGGATTCAATTTTGTTGATATTTCCGAATCAAAAGTTTTGCCTTATAGTAATTTGTACAAGTTTAGCAGTCTTATAGAAATGAAGGATTTTCTAAAAAAATTAACTATATGTGCCACTAAATGCGTAAAAAATTCCCAAAGCAAAAAGAGAAACAAGACCATATCTGATATAGTGCAATACATAAACGCAAATGCCACAGATCCAAACCTTTCTCTTACGAAAGTAGCAAGCATATTCTATATGAATCCAAGCTATTTAAGTAGGATTTTCAGGCAGGTTACCGGTTTTACTTTTGTTGAGTATATAACAAGGACAAGGATTAATATTGCATTAAAGCTGTTCAAGGAAACTGACCTTAAAGGTTATGAAATAGGTGAAAAAGTTGGAATTCATGATCCCAATTACTTTGGCAAATGCTTTAAAAAGTGTACTGGCATGTCTTTAAACAGCTATAGAAAACTAAACCAATAATCTGTAAGTATCATGATATGTTCTGTTATACATTATGTAAAATGATTGTTTTTTATCATTTGCAGACCCTATCTTAATTTGCTATTGAAATTTAAAAACAGAAGAGTATAATATAGTTTGTTTGATAAAACATTAAGTAAACCTGTTTTGAATTTCATAAACTGAGGGGGGTAATTAGCTATGAATTTCATTGACATTAATTTACATTTCTTGTTAATGTTAGGATTTTACATATGCGGAGCAATATTTTCTTTAATATTCATAAAAAATAGCAAGCTTGGCAATATTCTTTCCAATATACTCTATAGCATAGCTTCCTCATCCGGAATCTTAATTTCACTGTTCTACCTGCTTTCGAATAAAGAATATATACAGTTGGCACATATAAAGTCAAATATACCATTCCTGAGTTTTAAGCTTGGAATAAGTAACTTATCTGCGTACTTCATACTTACCTTATCAATATTGACGCTTTGTGTATCAATATATTCCATAGGTTATATGTCACAATACTATGGCAAAAGAAACATAAGCTCTTTTAATTTTCTTTTCGGAATATTCATTGTTTCTCTTATATCGGTTTTCAGTTCCGGAAATATGATAATATTTCTTCTTGCATGGGAAGTTATGTCCCTAACTTCTTATTTTCTTGTGATATTCGAATCGGGGCATACTGAAACCCAAAAATCAGGCACTCTTTATCTTATTATGACTCATATAGCAACAGCTTTTTTGACTGTGGCTTTTATAACAACGTATTCATATACAGGTTCTTTTGATATAGTCAATAACTCAGCTTTAATACCTCCTTTTTCAAAGAATATGATATTCTTGTGTCTCCTTATTGGATTTGGGACAAAAGCCGGTATCATACCGCTTCACATATGGCTTCCCTATGCACACCCTGCAGCTCCAAGCAACGTATCAGCTCTCATGTCGGGTATAATGATCAAAACCTCTATTTTCGGCCTTATACAGTTTGTATTCGTTGCCCTTGGAGGAGGCTTTGAGTGGTGGGGCATAACACTATTGATAGTAGGAAGCATATCTGCTGTTTTAGGTGTTGCCTATGCTCTTATGGAAATTGATATTAAAAGGCTTCTGGCCTACAGCAGTATAGAAAATACCGGTATAATACTTATAGGCCTTGGAATCTCAATATATGGGTTTACCAAGGGCAACAGCCTTTTAAGCTCATTAGCTCTGGTAGCTGCTTTGATACACCTTTTCAACCACTCACTTTTTAAGGGTGCATTGTTTTTAGGAGCAGGATCAGTTCATTATTCAACTCACACAAAAAATATGGAAAAGTTGGGCGGTCTTCTTAAGAAAATGCCTTATACGGGCTTGTTCTTCCTTATAGCATGTCTTTCTATTTCTTCAATGCCCTTTTTTAACGGATTTATAAGTGAATGGTTTACCCTTCAGGCTCTTTTCCATAGTATAGGTATAAGCACCCAGGGTGTTAAGCTTATTGCTATATTGGCCGCTGCGGTACTGGCAATGGCAGGGGCATTGGCTGCTGCTTGTTTTGTAAAAGCTTTCGGTATCTCTTTCTTAGGATTGCCCAGAAGCACAGAAGCCCATAACTCCATGGAAGTACCTGCACCGATGCTAATGGGAACCGGGCTGCTATCCTTTTTGTGTATTATATTCGGATTATTCCCTAATGTTATTCTCATATTACTGAATAAAATCTCCCTCTCAATAGTTAAGACTTCTGTGATACCTGACCTAAAAGGCATTTCCTCCTTTGTTTACTACCCTAAAGGTCTTGATGCCAATAAAATATCCCCCATGTTTTTATTTGCTGCAGGGGTAATATTGGCAGCTGTTGTTTTCCTTGTTGTTAAATTAATAAACCGCGGTACAAAGGAACGCACCTATGGTACATGGGACTGTGGCTTTAAAGAACTTAACCCCAGAATGCAATATACTGCAACGGGATTTTCAAAGCCCCTTCGCATAGTGTTTAGAGCAATTTACAGGCCTTCCCGTGAGCTGCAGACAGAAGAGGGAACATCTCCATACTATCCGAAGACAATAAAATATGTTGTACTCACCCAATCGGTGTTCGAGAAATATCTTTATATCCCTCTTACTGGCTTATTTACTGCTTTTTCCGGAAGGGTGCGACGCCTAGTTCAAACGGGAAGTGTACACACATATCTTTTATATATATTTATCACAATTGTGGGCCTGCTCATATATTATCGCTTCAGCAACAGCTAAAGCTTTATGCACCCAAATAATCATCTATATTTGATAAAGGCATGAATGAAAAATTACTTCCGCTTTTGAGCGGGTGTTGACGAGTCAAGTCAACACATGAGCGAAATTTATATCGGAAGTTATTTTTTGATCATGACTAAAAGGAGAATCGTTGTGATGAGTCAATTTGTTTATGTAGTAGTTCAGCTGTCTGTCATATTATTAATTGCTCCCCTTATAAGCGGAATAATAAAAAAAGTAAAGGCTCTATCCCAGAAGAGGAAAGGTCCGCCTGTACTGCAGCTATATATTGATATATATAAGCTTTTTAGAAAGGATACCGTTATATCGGATACTGCTTCCTGGATATTCAGAGCAACTCCATATATCAATTTTACTACCGCACTTTTAGCAGGCATACTGATACCTGTTAGCCTGAAGCTTACTCCAATTAACTTTGGCGGAGATATTATTTTTATAATATACATACTTGCAATGGGAAGGTTTTTCATGGCTCTTTCAGGAGTTGATACAGGCAGCACCTTCGGAGGAATGGGAAGCAGCAGAGAAATGGCAATATCATCTCTGATTGAACCCACTCTTTTGGTTTCGGTATTTACAGTGGGGCTTATATCAAAGTCCACATCTGTTCATGACATGATGAGCACATTATCCTCTATCGGACTAAATATTTTTCAGCCTGTTTATATAATGTGCTTTCTGGCTATGATAATCGTAATCATTGCCGAGTCTTCCAGGATTCCTGTTGATGACCCAGCTACACACCTTGAACTTACAATGGTCCATGAAGCAATGCTTCTGGAGTATTCAGGCAAGCACCTGGCCCTGATGGAACTTGGAGCAGCAGTCAAGCAGCTTGTTTTAATAACATTGCTTGTTAATCTGTTTATACCACTAGACAGCCTTGTGGCTTTGGATAATGCCCTTTTAGCCATTGGGATTTCAATTTTATTATATATAGTTAAAGTTGCAATAGTTTCAATTCTTATAGCACTTGCAGAAATCAACACCGTCAAGCTGAGGCTTTTCAGTGTTCCAAACCTGGCGGCAATCTCATTTATTTTGTCCTTTTTAGGATTTCTTCAATACTTTGTGGTAGGAGGCAGTCATGGATAATTATTTGAATCTGGTTTCTATATTAATACTCTTGTCATCCTTTATATTGGTGGCAAACAAAAGAATAAACTCCTACATAAATACCTTCCGAATCCAATCAATTCTGCTTGCACTACTTGCCGGAGTTATGGGTATTTACAGCCTCCTTGAGGAGGGAGAAATGGAAATTATTATAGTTTGTATAATAACCTTCGTTGTAAAAGTATGGCTGATTCCCAGATCATTAAGGAGAACTGTAAAACGGGTTGGGTACAGAGTATCAAAGGACTTTTTCCTTAATATACCTACACTGATACTTATTTGCTGCGGCTTGTTTGTACTAACTTATTTTTCTGTATCAACCATTGATGATATAAAGGATCCACAGATCAAAACCTACCTTGTCAATTCCATTTCCGTAATACTTATCGGCCTTTTCTTCATGATAAGCAGAAAAAAGGCAATAGGCCAGATTATTGGGTTTCTGGTAATGGAAAATGGACTTTTTGCAACCGCCATACTCACAACAAGCGGTATGCCCATGATGGTTGAACTTGGTCTTTTCTTTGATGTCCTGACAGCGGTTTTGATAATGGGAATTTTAGTTTTCAGAATTAACGAAAACTTTGACTCGATAGATATAAACAAGCTAAGAAACCTTAAAGGTTAAGACATTTAAAAAGATACAACCTAAATGACTTGAAAGGATAACGCCGATGGAAGCTTTAATTTTACTTGTACCCATTTTATTTTCAATATTGTTCTGGACTGCAAAGAAGCGTGCAACGACACATATAATAAATATTGCAGGTGCAGTCATGCTTCTAACTGCCATGATATATACCACATACTCTTTTCTTAAAAAGGGTGTTATAGAAGGGACTTTTTTAAACGGACTCTTTTATATTGATTCACTTAGTCTTATAGTTCTCGATATCATTTTGGCCATAGGCTTTCTTGTTTGTATTTATTCAATAAAGTATCTTGATATTGAATATGACCACAGAACAATTGATACAAAAAAAATCAAAGTATACTACAGCTTAATGTATGCGTTTATTTTTACCATGATCATGGTTGTAACAACTCAGAACCTTGGGTTAATGTGGATAGCCGTTGAGGCAACCACACTGGCCTCTGCTTTTCTTGTAGGATATTATAACAATAAGCACTCCCTTGAAGCTGCATGGAAGTATATTATAATTTGTTCGGTTGGTATAGCCTTTGCACTTCTTGGAATAGTGTTCCTTTATATTTCATCCGGTAATGTTTTTCAAGGTGAAAAGGCTCCCTTGAACTGGATCTTCCTGTATGAACATGCAGGCTCATTGCAAAGCGGAATTTTAAAAATTTCCTTTATATTTATACTTGTGGGTTTTGGAACCAAAGTAGGGCTTGCTCCAATGCACACCTGGCTTCCTGATGCACACAGTCAAGCACCTTCACCTATAAGTGCCCTCCTGTCTGGAGTTCTTTTAAACAGTGCACTTTATGGAATAATAAGGATTCTATCCATTGTAAACAAACATTTAGGCCCCCAAGACCTTTACACCAAAAGGCTAATGATAGGTATGGGTCTCTTGTCCATAGCTGCAGCTGCAATTTTTATACTGTATCAGAAAGACTATAAGAGGCTTTTGGCATACTCCAGCATAGAACATATGGGAATAATAGTTTTTGCTCTTGGTTTTTTTACAAAACTCTCTATATTTGCAGCCCTTTTTCATATGGTTAATCATGCCTTTACCAAATCAATGCTTTTTCTTCTTTCCGGTAATGTTTACCTGAAATACGGTACTAAGGAAATACAAAAGGTTAAAGGCCTTTTAAAACTAATGCCTGTTACGGGTACTCTTTTCCTACTTGGATTTTTTGCCATAGCAGGTATGCCGCCCTTCAGCGTATTTTTTAGTGAACTTGGAATAGCTCTTTCAGCTGCCTCAGCTCATCATTTTGTATTGGCTGCGATTTTCCTTATTCTTATAGCCTTGATATTTGCTGGTATTGCTGTTACAACTCTCAAAATGTTTTTTGGAAACACAGACCATAATGACCTGCAATCCGGTGAAATTAATAAGCCGGGTATTGCCGCAATAATGCTACTCTTTATCATTATTTTATTCTCAGGCATGTATATGCCGGAGCCCATTAAAACTATACTGGACTCAGCAGTATTAATCATCAAGGGAGGAAACTGATATGAAGCTTGTGAAATACTTTGATGACTTGAAGAAAAACTTTGCAAATGACATTTTGTCTCATACAATAAAAACCCAAAGTGAAATATATATATCTGTAAATAACTCAAGAATACTGGATATTTCAGCCCATATAAGAGATGAAATGAACGGCACACTGGTTTCCCTTTTTGCAAACGATGAAAGACTCATTGACGAAAAATTTGCAATTTATTATGTATTTGCCGTTAGAGAAAACGGATACCATATTGTTCTTAAAACACTCATTGACGAAAACAACCCTGTGTTTAATTCAATTTCAAACCAGATTCATGGAGCACACCTTTATGAGAGAGAAATCCAGGACATGTATGGTTTAAAACCGCTTGGACACCCATCACCGAAAAATCTTGTTTTCCATGGAAATTGGCCCATGGATATACATCCTTTGCGTAAGGAATTCGACATAAAGACTAAGCCGCCTTTTGTAAATTATGAACAAGAGTTTATTGAAGTCCAAGGAACCGGAGTGTTTGAAATACCCGTTGGTCCTGTCCATGCAGGCATAATAGAGCCTGGTCACTTCAGATTCAGTGTTGCAGGCGAACCCATTATAAATCTGGAAGCTCAGCTGTTTTTTGTACACAAGGGAATAGAGAAGCTTTGTGAAGGCCAAAGTATAGATAAATGCTTTTATATATCTGAAAGAATATCCGGTGATGAAACATTTTCAAACTCACTTGCATACTGCATGGCTATTGAAAAAATAGCCGGTATAGAGGTTCCGGAACGTGCAAACCATCAAAGGGTTCTTTTTGCAGAGCTGGAACGCCTTGTAAGCCATTTGGGAGACCTTGCAGGAATTTGCATAGATGTCGCCTTCGGCTTTGCAGCTTTCCAATTCAGGATGCTTCGCGGCTGGACCTACCAGATAATTGAAGAGGTTAGCGGCAGCAGGTTCTTAAGAAGTGTTAACAGGCCCGGAGGAGTAAGAAAGGACTTTACTAACGGCAAGGAAAAAAGAATCCTTGAATATATGGACAAAATAAGAAACGAACTGGCGGAAACAGAAAAAATAATACTTTCCAACAGCCTTTTCATTGACAGGGTTGAAAATACAGGGGTTCTCACCTACCAGCAGGCAGTAGATATGAATGCAGTCGGCCCAGGGGGACGTGCAGCCGGTGTAAGGAACGATGTCCGAAAGGATTTTCCCTATTGCACCTACGGCAAACTGAAATTCAGCGTACCCGAACATAATAACGGAGATGTTAACTGCAGAATGAAGGTCAAGCTGGAGGAATGCTATCAATCCATATTCCTTATCGAACAGGTCGTAAACAAAATGAGGGCAGGTAAGATAATTGAGACAATAGGAAGAGTTGATCCCTACAAGGCAGCAATCGGATGCACCGAATCACCCAGGGGCGAAAATGTTCACTGGATAATGACCGGAGAAAATAATACTATTTTCAGGTACAAAATACGCACCCCTTCCTTCTGTAGCTGGCCTGCTGTGTGTCTTGCCGTGCAGGGGAATATCGTGCCTGATTTTCCTTTGATAAATAAGAGTTTTAATTTGTCTTATGCAGGTAATGATCTTTGATACTATGAAATTTATATAACTGCTACGTTATAAGTCAAAAGACCTTTTACAATTATTAAAATTTCATGAGGTGACTCACATGTTTAAAATAATAAAAAAGACAATCCAATATCCAAGGCTTACCCTGGATTATCCCAATAAACCTTTTGACTCCACATTCATTACAGGAAAACCTGTTATTGACAATACAAAGTGCTCAATGTGCGGGGAATGTACTAAAGCATGTCCCTCTTCAGCTATAGTTACGGACGAAGAATCCAAAACCATAGGTATAAACTATGATGAATGCATATTCTGCTCGAACTGTGAGGATGTATGCAAAAATAAGGCAGTCAGCATGTCAAAGGAATTTGAACTTGCGGTAAAATCAAGGCAGGAACTTAGGAAAGGCCCTTTGATTATTGAAGATCGCATCATACCCGACAAATCTTTTGAAGTCATAGGAAAAAGGGTTGACGAAAAGGCACGAAAGCTGTTTGGCAGAAGCCTTCAGATAAGAGAAGTTGATGCCGGCTCATGCAATGGCTGCGATTATGAAATAAATGCTTTAAACAACCCTTTCAACGATATTGAGCGTTTCGGTATCCATTTTGTGGCTTCGCCGCGTCATGCAGATATGCTCCTTATAACAGGAACTGCAACACGTAACATGGAGCTTGCCCTTATAAAAACCTATAACGCTGCCCCTGATCCAAAGCTTGTTGTGGCTGTTGGTGCCTGTGCCTGCAGTGGGGGTATATTTAAGGATATGTATGCCACAAGAAACGGCATAGACTGCATACTGCCTGTAGATGTTTATATACCAGGCTGTCCGCCTAGGCCTCAGGCTATTTTGTATGGGATATTGAAGGCATTGGACCGATGTTAAGCTTTTATAAAAAACAAATGCCAAAGTGAAGTTTTAATTATCACTATGGCATTTGTTCCACAGTACAGATTGTAACTTAATGGTACATTAGTCCTCAGGTTCAATTCCCCATTTCAATACACCTGAAATATAGCCTGTTACATATTTCCAGTCATATAACTCCTGTACTTTGGGAGAATTTCGCGAATAATCGTTATCATACTTATAGGTCGACCAATCCTCTTTGTTAAACCATGTAACAACTACGGTATTTTTCCCTGGATTCAACTGTCCGCTTTTAAAGCCTATTTCAACATAATAATCTGCTTTTTCAGCAGGTTTGCTCATTTTAACAAATCTGTAAGTAATGTTAGCTTTGTCTTCCTGAGCCCAGCAGTCTAAAGACTGATTTTTTTCGCCGTCAATTGTATAATAGTATCTGATTGTCACATCCTTTAAATTAATTATAGTGTTTCCGGTGTTAACTACACTAAAAACAGTGCCCAGCTGAATAACATTCCCTGTTTCCTGCGTAGCATTATAATATTGAATCTTTATCGAACCTGCCGATAAATCAGGCTTTTTAGCTTCAGAAGGCTTTATGCTTTGGGCTGCAGGCCTCGGGGTCGATTTGCTTATTCTTTCTGGCGTTGCTGTCATCTTTTTATCTGTTGGAATAATCCCATATGTTTCCTTCCCATCGATGAAATTATCTCTTACATTTTCATTACCTGGCATCATCCTGGCATACGTTGTCCTATTTCCAGGTGTCACTATAACAGATACTGTTTCTCTAGAGGTTGGTTTAAGCGATGAAGCAGGTTTTCCAGTTTCTTTAGCAGTTAGTGAGTTGAAAGGCAGATTGTCAATATTCTGCTCATCTATTCCAACCCTTTTCATAAGCAGAGACAAGCTGTCTGACTTTGCCTCATTCACAGATAAATCAATGCCTATAGAATGAGCCTTTTCAAGTATAAACTGTCTCCCCCCTGACAAACCATTTTTTGTTGCCTGTTTTTTTATTCCCGGCTCAACCTTAATAGCTTTTATCTTGTATTTCCTACTAAATACAGTATTATTAATTTCTTTTAAAGAATTCAATAATTGGTTCAATTTTTGTTCCACATCATCTTTTTTTTCTTTATAATCGCTGTTTTCCTGATTTAATGACGCAGAAATCATTATAACGTCGTTTTTATTTATATTCATGATACCCGTTTTCTGCGATGCTTCAATAACTTTTTCAACTGCTTCTTTAACCGGCAGTTTTCCTAGCGAGAGATCTTTTATCATCCTCTCACCATCTGAGTTTAATGGCAGAACCTTTTTAACATGATTTCTTTCATCTATCAAAAACTCAATACTAGGATTGATATCCATATCAATAAAAGCATAGAAGGTATTATCCCTATTCAAATCAATATTTTTTAAAATAAAAACACATATAATTGCAAGCACCAAAGTTGCTGCTATTCCGGAAGCAACAAATAAATAACTTTTTTTGGGCCGAACAACTTGACTTTTTCCAAAAGTAATCTGCTGACCCAGATACATCTCAGGAGTTCTTTCCACATATACAAGCTCAAAGTCCATAGTCATAACCAGTACCTGATTTTTATACACCTCCATTATAGTACCTATATTAATCATGTTCCCACCCTCCTTCCTCAGTAAACTGAAGATAGCTCTTTATTACATCAAGGCCGCTGTTTATAACCAGACTAACAGCAATTATGAGCTTGCGGTTTCTTTCTACAGTTGCCTGATGTACATCAACTAATTTCATTAAGTCAGTCATCGGAATATTTTTTGTTTTATTTAATTTATAGTAAAGCTCGGAATCATTAGCTATAATTTTTGCTATTCTGATGCACAATCTCTTCGAGTCTTTGTGTTTGGGCATACTTTTAGCCAAACTTTCAAGGGTTATGCCGAATGTGGCCAGCCTTTCCTTAAAAAAAATAATTTCCTCCTTTATTTCAATGTTATCAAGCCTTCCCATGGAATATTCAAGCATAAACTTTTCTTTAATTTCTTCATATGATTCGCAATCAAAGTATGTAAAAGGGAATACGTTACTGTCTTTTTTATTTTTTCTTATATAATCTATGAGCCTTCTGTTTATGACAAGATCGCTAAATCCTAAAAAGCTCTTATTTTTATTGGAGTTAAAGCAATCTATAGCCTCATCGAAGGCCATGAGTGCGACACTATATGCTTCACTGTTTTCAATATCAACATACTTTCCTGTTGTTTTGACAGCCGCTTTTAAAATGAAAGGCGTATAATCGCTTATAAATCTTTCTTTTAAAATTTTGTCTCCTTTTTGAATTTTCATTACGATTTCGTTTGTCGGGTCATGATCGGGTTTCAGTCTTTTAAATATTCCTAATTTCGGCAACTTAATATCCTCCCCCCTCTTATATATTTCGTTAATATTCTAAATTTTAAGTAGAGGTGTTTTGACAATTTACACCCCTACTAAAAAAAACCTCGCTTTGCGAATTTTATAATATAAATATAATTTTTATTTGGAGGTTAGGTATAATGTGTAAAATTTTTTTTATTAGGGGACAAGCATTTCTGCTAATATCAGTCTTCCTTGTGATGTCAATTTTTGGAACCATTAACGTTTCAGCATCTACTGCCAATACAGGTATGCGAAACATATCAGCCATTGATCTTGTAAAGGAGATAAGAATTGGCTGGAATTTAGGTAATACGCTGGATGCCCCCACTGAAACCGCTTGGGGAAATCCCAGAACAACCAAGGCGATGATAGACAAAGTAAAGGAAATGGGCTTTAATGCCTTAAGATTACCAGTAACCTGGGATACTCATGTTGGTGCTGCTCCAAGCTATACTATTGATCAAACATGGTTTAACAGGGTTGAGGAAGTTGTGAATTATGCCTTGGACAATAACATGTATGTTATTTTAAATCTTCACCATGAGAACAAATGGCTGATCCCTACATATGCCAACGAAGCACAGAGCAAAGCTCAGCTTATAAAAATTTGGGAGCAAATAGCAAATCGTTTTAAAAGCTACAGTGATTATCTGATCTTTGAAACAATGAATGAGCCAAGAGTAGAAGGTTCACCCAACGAATGGACAGGTGGAACATATGAAAATCGTGATGTGATAAACAAATTCAATTTAGCAGCTGTTAATACAATAAGAGCTACCGGCGGAAATAATGAAAGCAGGTTTATTATGGTGCCACCCCATGCTGCTGCAGCCATGGATGTAACACTAAACGACTTTATAATCCCAAATAACGACAGCAAGGTTATTGTTTCCATACATGCTTACTCTCCATATTTTTTTGCTATGGACATAAACGGAACCTCAAGCTGGGGAACTTCCTCCGATAAATCTTCCCTTACATCAGAATTTAACGCACTTTATAATAGATTTATAAGCAAAGGAAGAGCTGTTGTTATTGGAGAATTTGGTACAATTGATAAGAACAATCTCTCTTCAAGAACAGTTCATGCAGAATATTATGCTAAAGAAGCAGCAGCAAAGGGCATTCCGGTTTTTTGGTGGGATAACGGTTATTATGCACCTGGTAAAGCAGAAACATATGCTTTATTAAGCAGATCCGCTCTTACATGGTATTATCCTGATATCGCCAAGGGACTTGTGATCGGTGCTGGCGGCACTCCAAACTCACCGACCTCAACTCCAACACTTACAAGCACTCCAACACCTACAAAAACAACAAGCTCACCTATCCCATCTGGTGCTTATCCTGAAGATATCAATGGAGACAAAGTCATTAATATGGCAGATGTGGTATTGATAGCTTTGCACTTTAATGCTATAGCTTCCGAGAGTAATTATGACAAGAAATGCGACATAAATAATGACGGAGCAATAAACATGAGCGATGTCATTTTGTTGGCTTTGAAATTTAACACAGTTATTGAAAACAATACTCAAACGCCTGTACCATCAGCTTCTCCAACAATAATTTATAACGGAAGATTTGATTTTTCGGACCCTCAGGGTCCAAGATGTGCATGGTCCGGGTCAAATGCTGAGCTGAACTTCTCCGGAACACAAGTAAGTGTAACTCTCAAATCTACTGGCGAAAACTGGTTTCAAGCTTTTATAGACGGTAATGCTCAAACACCCTTTTCTGTTAACAGTACAACATCTACTATAACTTTGGCAAGCGGTCTTACAAATGGAGAGCACAGACTTGTTTTATGGAAAAGAACAGAAGCATCCCAGGGTGAAGTACAATTCCTCGGATTCAATCTTGGTCAGGGTAAACTCCTTGCAGCCCCTGCTCCTTTGGAAAGAAAGATAGAGTTTATCGGTGATTCTATCACATGTGCCTACGGAAATGAAGGAAAAAGTAAAGATGAGCATTTTACTGCTAAAAATGAAAACAGTTATTTATCTTATGCTGCCATTACTGCACGTTCATTGAACTCAAGTTCAAATATTGTTGCATGGTCGGGAATAGGAATTTCCCAGAACTATGGCGGGCAGGCAGGCCCTCTCATGCTGGAACGTTATTCATATACACTGCCATACAGCGGGGTTAAATGGGATTTTAAAAACTATGTGCCCCAGGTAGTAGTTATAAACCTTGGTACAAACGATTTTTCTACTTCTGCCACTGATAAGACAAAATTTATAACTAATTATACTAGTCTTGTTTCACAAGTTCGTTCCAACTATCCAAATTCGCATATATTCTGTACAATGGGTCCTATGCTTTGGGGAACAGGTCTCGAATCGTGCTATAATTATCTTAATGAAATTGTGAATGGTTTTAAATCAAGAGGAGATTCAAAGGTGTATTTACTTGAATATCCCCAACAATCCGAAAGTAACGGATATGGAGAAGATTGGCATCCTAGCCTGAAAACTCATCAGTTAATGGCTGACCAGCTTACAGCTGAAATAAAGAGCAAGCTTGGGTGGTAAAAAATATTGAATAGTGCATATTATTTTTGAAAAAGGGGTTGTATAACCCCTTTTTCAGATTGAGCAAAAAGTTATCAAATCCATTGTTTTACATATACCTCAAAAGTCTATTTCTCTGTTATTAAAGTCTCACAATCAGCCGAAATTTATAATATATTAAAATCAATTAATCTATACATTTGATTTTAATATAGTTTACCATTTGATCAAATGTGGAGGCAACTTATTATGATCAATTTATCCGGATATGAAATTGGTGAGCAGATATTTAAAAGTCCTGATACAACAATCTTCAGGGGCAGAAGTATTTCTGACAATAGTGAGGTTATTATAAAGGTTTTAAACAACGAATACCCTACGGCTGAAAGGTTGGAAAGCTTCAGAAGAGAGTATGAGATTACAAAAAGGTTGTCAGGAAATAAAATAATAAAAATGTATAGTCTTGATATCTATAATAATAGCTTGGCTATGATTATGGAAGACTTTGGGGGAAAATCATTAGCTGATCTATTAAAAGCAAATAATTTTACTTTGGCAGAAAAGCTGTCTGTTGCTATTGATATTGCTGATGCATTAATGCAAATTCACAAGCAAAATGTTATCCATAAGGATATAAATCCATATAACATTGTGTGGAACATGGAAACCAATCAACTGAAGATTATAGATTTTGGTATTTCTACAGATCTTAAACTCGAAAAAACACAAAATTTATCTGTTCTAGAGGGAACATTGCCATATATTTCGCCTGAGCAGACGGGAAAAGTCAATAGAATAATAGATTACAGATCAGATTTCTATTCTCTTGGCGTTACATTTTATGAGCTTTTTACAAGCCAACTTCCTTTTAACGGAGATGAGCTGGAAATAGCTTATGGTCATATAGCAAAAATTCCAAAGGAGCCCAAAATAGTTAACAGCGAAATTCCAGCTGCCATTTCAGATATAATAATGAGGTTAATGGCTAAAAATGCTGAAGACAGATACCAGAGCATACACGGTCTAAAATATGACCTGCAATACTGCTTGGAAAACCTGGATTCTCGTGAAAAATTTATTAACTTTGAGACAGCTCAGAAAGATTTTTCAAGCAAGTTTCATATTCCACAAAAGTTATATGGAAGAGAAAAAGAGCTTTCAAGCCTTATTAAAGCTTTAGAATCATTGCATATGAGAGAGCTCAAATTGCTGCTGGTATCCGGTTATTCAGGTATTGGAAAAACCTCCATCATAAGGGAAATGCATAAAATAATTATAAATAAAGGCGGTTACTTTATATCAGGCAAGTTTAATCGGCTTCAGCGTAATAACCCATATAGTGCTATAATTCATGCCTTTAAAGAATTAATTAGAAGCATTATATCCCAATACAAAAACATAGAACGGTGGAAAGAGCTTTTAATTGAAGCCTTGGGCTCCAATGCCAGAATCATTACAGACCTTATACCTGAATTAAAGCAGATTATAGGAGAACAGCCTAAAGTATCAAAGCTTAATCCTGCCGAAGAGAAAAACAGATTTCAAATGGTATTTCGTGATTTCATAAAAGTCTTTTCCAATAAAGAACACCCACTTATTATATTTTTAGACGATCTTCAATGGTGTGATTTTTCAACAACTGACTTTTTGAAATATATCCTTACATCAATAGAAGTTGGAAATTTATTAATTATTGGAGCCTATAGAGACAATGAAGTAGAAAAAGGACACCCACTTTTGTCAATGGTTGAAGAAATAAAAGATATGCTGGGTAATAATTTTTTCGATCAAATACTTCTTGAGCCTTTGCCGGAACATACAGTAAATCAGATGGTTGCAGATACACTGAAATGCCATTATACAGATACATATATTCTCACAAGCTATATATATAGAAAAACAAAGGGCAATCCCTTCTTTACCAGGCAATTGTTAAATTCCCTTTATCAAAAGGGTGTATTTAAGTTTGACGACAACGAGGCTCAATGGAAATGGAACTTGGATGAGATAGATGAAATACAGATAAGCGATAATGTTGTAGGATTTTTAATTCAAACTTTAAATTTGCTTCCTGCTGATTCTTTGGAAATTATTAAAAAAGCCTCATGCATCGGCAATTCCTTCGATCTGAGGACTCTTTACATGATAAGCAGCGAGCTTGAATACATTCCAGAAGCATTATGGGAAATAATTGATAAGGACCTCATTGTACCTTTAAATAATAATTACAGATTACTTCGTATGCCCAGAGAGGAATTTATGAAATCCAATATGGATATTAGGTTCCGTTTTAGCCATGACAGAATTCAGCAAGCAGCTTATTCACTGATTCCTGATAACGACAAGCTGTTAATTCATCAAAAAATCGGAAGGTTTCTATTTGATTCATATAGCCGCAAAAATAGCCTGGATAGCAGTATCTTTGAGGTAGTAAACCATTTAAATATTGCAAAAGACTTGACTGTAAATATTAAAGAACGTATTAAACTTATGGAACTAAATTACACAGCAGGAAAGAAAGCTAAAGCTAGCACTGCTTACGATATTGCTAAAAACCATTTTAAATTTGGAAAAACCTTATTAACTGAGGAAGAATGGGGGGTTTACCCTGAAAAGCTGTTTGAATTATCTTATGAGTTTGCTGAATCAAATTTTTTAGCTGGTAATATGGGGGAAGCATTTGAGCTTTGTAGCAATTTATTTGATGTTACCTCAAACGATATTGATAAAGCCCGTGTCGTTTCACTTAAAGCAAAGATACTTGATAATAGAGGGGAAAGGAAAGCAGTAGTTATTGACGAAATTAGAAATGGGCTTAATATACTGGGTGTTAATTTGCCGGTAGATACAGAGGAAATAAATATCAGGCTTGCTGAAAGAATAAATAAAATGCAAGCTTATTTAAGTGAACCACAGGTAGAAAATTTGGTAAATCTCCCCATAATGACTGATGCACATAATATTATGATAATGAAACTGTTTTTTCAAGTACAGCCTGCTGCTTTCCAGTACTATCCTCCTCTAAACTTTTTGGTACAACTTACTATGCTTGAGATGGCATTATCTCACGGAATTACTGAAGTATCATGTAAAAACTTTGCAGAATACGGAATAGTACAAGGCTCATTAATGGGTAACTTCGAAGCGGGTTATAGGTTTGGACAGGCTAGCTTTGCACTTCTAAAAAAGCTTAATGCCGAACCCTTTAAAGCAGGCTGTTATTTTATATTTGCTACGTTTATTTCACACTGGAGAGCCCACTACTCTGAGAGCCTGAATTATTTCGACATGTGCATTAAAAGTGCTTTGGAAACAGGTGATATGGAACACGCCGTTTATTCCTGTACCCATAAGTTAAGCCTGATTCTTTATTCAGGAAAGAACCTCAATGATTGCAGATCTGAAGCCGACAAAGTGCTTAAGTTTTTTAAAGAAGTAAATATTTCGTTATTGGAACCTTCTGTCAAAATTTTTGTTCACACCATAAAACAGCTACAATCAACATATAACTATGAGAATGAAAACTTCTTATTAGAGGATGCTATCCAGTCCCAAAACATTTGGCTTTTGTGCCTTTTTGGCCAGTGTAATATAATGTTAAATTTTATTCTTGGAGACATTGAGGCTGCAGATAGATGGAATTCGTTCACCCAACCTTATTTGACGGGCGGAACAGGCCTCTTTCCAATGCCTGATTATTATATGTTTCAATCCTTGATGCTTGTAAAAAAATATGAAGAAGCATCCCAACATGAAAGAAATATTATGCTTGAAACAGTTTTAGAAAATATAGAAAAATTAAAAGTTTGGTCTGAAAACAGCCCATCTAACTTTACACATAAGTACCGAATAGTATGTGCAGAGTTTGCAAAAATTCAAAAAGAGCCCCTTGAAATAATAATGTCTCTATACAAAGACGCATTAGATTCCATAAATCCTGGGGACTTTATCCACATGAAGGCACTTATTAATGAATTAATCGGAGAATTCTGGATTAGTAGAAATGAAGAATTTATCGGAAAGGTGTATATAAAAGAAGCATATTACTTTTACTCACAATGGGGAGCTTTTGCTAAAATAAGACTTTTGGAAAAACAATATACCAGGTTTTTTACCGATTTCAATAAACTAAATTTAAAATATGCAAGCCCCAATAAAAAACATATAAACACTAAGTTTACTGAAGCCTTATCTCTAGACCTAGGATCAATACTAAAATCTACACAGGCAATTTCAAGTGAAATAAAGATAGACAAACTGCTAAAAGTTCTTATGAATACAATCATTGAAAACGCAGGTGCACAATCCGGTTGTTTGATTTTAAAGCACGACACAAATAGCAATCTTTTTGTAGAGGCATTAAAACCCAAGGATTCTGAAGAAATTCAGGTTATGAATTCTATTCCTTTTAATGAAAGCTCTGACTTTTGCCCTGAAATAGTTCAGTATATAGTCAGAACAAGAGAAAATATTGTTTTGGATAATGCTTCAAACAATCCAAATTTTCAAAATAGCAAATATATTTCTGAAAACAAAACCAAATCAGTGTTGTGTATGCCAATAGTTTACCAGAATGATCTAAAGGGCATTATTTACTTGGAAAACAACCTTATGGAAAATGTATTTACAATTGAGAGGATAGAAACATTGAAAATTCTATCCTCCCAAATATCAATATCTATCGAAAACGCACAGCTTTATGAGAATTTGGAAGGAAAGGTCAGGGAAAGGACCCATCAGCTGGAACTTGCAAATAAAGAGCTAAAAGAGTTAGCATTGCACGACCCTCTTACAAGGCTGCATAACAGGCGCTATGTTTATGAGTATATATCAGGCTTGTCTGAGAGCTTTGTAAAATCCAAAGCAGCTATTTATTTTAACAGGCAAAAGAGAGATTTGAGCATTGGAAATAATGTTATAGGTGTATATCTAATCGATCTTGACTTTTTTAAGAATGTCAACGATACATATGGTCATGCAACAGGAGATGAAGTACTTGTCAAAATAACAAAGGTTCTGAAAAACCTCATACGGGATGATGACTATATAATTCGCTGGGGTGGTGAGGAGTTTTTAATCATACTTAACAAAACCAAAATAGAATACTTAAAAGTATTTTCTAAAAAAGTACTGGATATTGTAAGCCAAACTCCTATAGAATTGGTGGAAGGTCAAAAAATATTTGTAACATGCTCAATAGGGTGCACTTTCTTACCCTTTGAGCCGGAATTATCAGAATTCTTTACCCTTGAACACACCATAAATATAAGTGATTTTGCCATGTATAAGGCGAAAGAAAGAGGACGAAACCGTGCAATTCATGTCAATCTCCAAAACTTGGGGAAATACAGCAAGGAGGAAATACAGAAGTATCTGACAAGTTTAAAAAGAAATTCAGAGGTTGATGAAAAGTTTTTTGTTTTTGAAGAAATATATTAAAGTGGTTAACAAAAGAAGCCGTCTGATAATCCTGGCGGCTTTTTTTGTTCATGATTCAATATAAATCTTATCAAATCAAAATTGATCTTATAAACCCAATCCTTCTCTTTACATCCTTTTCAATCTCATTGAAAATTTCCATAGCCATCCTAATATCATCTTTTGTGGGATTAATCCCTCCATACCTGGACCTGTTAAATACTTCAGAAATGTTTCCAATATCAAGCCCAGCCTCTTGAGATACCCTAATTGAATAAATTGAGGGTGTTTCATAACTCTTTATCCCCATTCCTGCTTTAGCAAGTAAACAGGTAATTCGGCCGAATATGCCCTCTAAGGAGTCCTTGCAACTTGATCTTGAGATACGCCTTTTCCACATGATTTTCCTGAATAATATAAAAACCCTGATTGCAGCTATTACAGACATAAGGCCTAATGGTATAGAAAATATTTTGAACCACATGGGA
This sequence comes from Pseudobacteroides sp., assembly GCF_036567765.1. Taxonomy (NCBI): domain Bacteria; kingdom Bacillati; phylum Bacillota; class Clostridia; order Eubacteriales; family Oscillospiraceae; genus Pseudobacteroides; species Pseudobacteroides sp. The sequence goes on along the minus strand of NZ_DATCTU010000033.1, from coordinate 37,174 downwards.
AGGCCTGTGAAAAACCCAATGAAAAAGCTTATAAAGGCACCGATACTCTCACCCACACCTTTAAAGAACGCTATGATTTCCTCTGTTGTATCTTCAGCACTTACAGTGGGTTCAAATACCATCCAGCCGTATCCTGCAATAAAAACCTCAGGAAACGCATGAGCGTGTTTGTCCCTTACCATGTATTTACCCGTTACAGGGTCCAACTCCCTCGCCACATAGCCTTCAACGTATCTGGCCGGAAGTCCCGCAGCCCTTGCAAGAATAACCATGGATGAAGCAAACTGAACACAAACCCCTTTCTTGCTTTCAAACAGAAAAAAATCGTTATAATCCATATTCCTAGAGATCCTTGGAGGTTTAAGGCTATATTTATAGCCCGATGAATGAAAGTAATTCTGTATGGCCAATGCCTTTAAATAATCACTGTTCTTTCCCTTTGTAATCTTTTCCGCCAAGTTATAGACCCTTTCAGGCATATTATCCGGTAGTCCGGTATAATACCTGGATGCAGCATTATAATCATCGGCAGAATAGAGCAGCTTCACAAGCAGATCCGTGTTTTCTTTACTATCCTTCACAATGATATTTAAATTATCTTTTTTAACCAGAGATTCAACTATATCCTCTTTTAATAATTTCACCGCCTGAAATTCTCTTGTAGCAGGGAGCATATTATGAGAAATATAGCTTACTGTATAAGCATCATCCAGTAATGGCCGGTTCCTACTCTTGCATATTAAATTTTCTAAAATGGAAAATGTATAATAGCTTTTTCTATTATTTGTAACAGAAACAACTCCTGGTGGGGTTAGATATGATGATGAAAATGCAGTCTTTGGAGTAATTACTGCCTTTTTTTCTTCCATAGGAGAAGACCTATAATTATAAACATCATCAAAAACCTTAAGCTCAGCAGGTACTTTTGGCTTATTCTCGTAGTAATTTAATAAAGCAGTAAAACTATTTATATATCCCTGCTTATTCGAGTAAAATTCAAAACTTTCTTCATTTTCCATATATTCATCGCCTATGGACCAGCGATTGTTCTCATATTTATCCCAGCTCTGAACCCTTAAATACAGAGGCTCATCTGCTTCTACCTCAAAAAGGACTCTGTTTCCTACAGGTACCCCGGCAGATGTGATAAAACTTTCTTTCTTTAAACTCATAGGGTTAAAAAGCCTGAAATTATTCTGGTTCTGGATTGCGTTTTGCATCGCACTACCAAAGGGCTGTATGGTTTGACTAATTATTGCATCCAGATAAACAATTTGAGGTACAGTATAAGGCTTGGGAGCTATAATTGCAAACACTGTGGTCAATAAAAGAAACAGGAACATAGCTGCAATATATGACGGATTCCGTATAAACTCAAACCTTGCTTTATTTACAGTCTTATTCCTGGCTCTCTCAACACAAAGTGAAAAGAAAAATACCGCAAACATTAAAAACGGGATAGATATTTCCTTATCCGATTTTGCTGAATAAAACAAAAATGGAATAAACCCTACAAGGAATAACACCCATATCCTGAAGCTTACTGCTGTGAAATAATAAACTGTTGTAGAGAACATGTAGGCTGATATAAGAAGGGTTCCTATCCAGTATCCTGGTATCATAACTCCGTTATCCGACTGGGACAAAAGCCAGCCAAGAAAACGGCCTCCCTGTGAATATCCTGTACTCATTAATATAAGAATTGCTGCTGAAAAATATACCAGGGAGCCAAGAATAAAAAGCAGCCCTCCACTTGACCCCTTTTCCTTCAAATTACTAAGAGCCATGAAAAGCATGCTGTTTACGACTAGCGATATTAAAAGGGTTAGAATAACATTTGCCCCAAAAATCGAATCTACAGTCCACAGTGTAAGTGAAACTGAAAACATCAACGGAAATAGGCTTTCCTTTAATTCCAAAATTTTATCCTTCATACTTTCAGTATTCCTTTCCCCAAATCTACACCAGTAAATTCTATATTCGCGACAGCTAAAACGCTTCTGAAAGATCCATTCCCATAGGAACCTCATATATTGTTCCTTGATCTGTCTGATCAACCTTCACCCTGCCAGCTTGGTTATCCATATTTATAACAGAGACCAGGTTCACATAGTATTTGTTAAAGTTTAATTGGCCAACAGCCTCCATAAGGCTTTCATCAACAAGGCCCGTAAAAACAATAATCTCTCCGCCGCTGAAATTACGACTGTTCTTCTTTTGCGCCATAAGGCTTTCTATAGGGAGCCGGAATTCTCCCGTTAAATCATTTTTATCAATAAAATAGTAAGCCGCCAATCGGTTCTGCAATTCCCCTATGTTCTTTTTTTCATTTACTGAATAAATCTTCCATTGACCTTCTTCGTAAAGCCAGATGTCCGATTCGCTGTTTGTTGATACGGTACCATTTGCTACAGCAAGCATTGCTTCAAGAATTTTTTCTTCAATGTATATTGCATCTTCATTTTTTTCAGACTTTGGCCTGTTAAAAAACCTTGTTATAAAATTACCCTTTTCACCCTCAACGGATTTTACAAGACAAGGGTCCACTATAAGGCATTTCTTTGGTATACCTCTTCCCTCATCCTTTCGTACCATTAGGACATCTTTTTTGGCCGATAGCTTCCAGTGGATCTTGTGAAGGGGATCACCCGCTGCATATTCTCTGAATTCATATCCAGGCTCTCCACTGGTAAATATCATGCTGCTTGTGGTCAAATTAGTATCTTCAGGCATCAACGCAAGTGCTGTGTTCTGCATTATCTTGCTATTAAGATTAATACTGTATAGTCTGGGTATAACAGTAATTTCTCCACACATTGTGCTTAAATCAATGCCCTTTGTCAGTCTGATACGAAAGAATCCAAGATAATCCTTAATAAATACACTTTCCACACCAATTCTGCTTACTCCCCGGGTTTTGGCACAGTACTCTATCGATATGGTTTTTTTCACTTTTGATCCCAGAGAAAATCGTATGTCGGAGGGCGAAGAAATAGTAAAATTCTCACTTTTAATAAACGATACATCGATAAAAGGGACAGGTAGTATGGATTTATTGTGAATATGAAAGTTAACTTTTACAACTCCATCTTTTTCAACCTCAACTGTAGGGGCATCAATGGAAAACGTAATCCTTCCCTTGAGAGGAATCGTAAGAATGACTGAAATAAATAGAGCGAAGATCAGCATGTAGAGCATAAGCATAGTGTTGTCCCCGCCTAGAAAATAGGAATAAAGATAAAGGAAAACACCCATAGATATGTAAACAATAAAATTTCTCATGTTTCCAATCCTTTACTTTTAAATTATGTTGATAAAGGTAAAATAATAAATAATTATAATACAGGCACTTTCACATTTTTCATGCAGCTGCTAACAACATCAGCAGCGGTTACATTTTTCATTTTTGCTCCAGATCCCATTATTATCCTGTGTGCCAGGACCGGTACAGCCATTTGCTGTATGTCATCGGGAACCACATATTCCCTTCCCTTTATAAATGCCCACGCTTTTGCTGCCCTATACAGGTTAAGGCTTCCTCTGGGGCTTACACCAAGTATAACCTCAGAGCTTTTTCGAGTTTCCTCAACAATATCTATAATATACTCCTTAAGTATAGGCTCTACTCTAACCCTTTTTACCTGCTCCTGAAGATCCAGTATATCGCTTGTACTTGCTACAGCCTTCAAATCTGATGCAGGATTGCTGCTTCCAAACCTGTCCAGGATTACCATTTCGCCTTCCCTTCCTGGATACCCTATTGTTAGCTTCAAGAAAAATCTATCCATCTGTGCCTCGGGAAGAGGATATGTACCAAAGCATTCTACAGGGTTTTGAGTTGCAAGTACCATAAATGGTCGCGGCAAGCTGTAAGTTTTCCTATCAACTGTAACCTGAAATTCTTCCATTATTTCTAGAAGACTTGACTGGGTTTTTGGAGATGTCCTGTTAATTTCGTCAGCAAGAAGAAAATTACACATGGCAGCTCCTTCCTTATATTCAAACTCCCTTGTAGATGGGTTAAACATGGAGAATCCCATAACATCAGATGGCATTACATCAGGAGTAAATTGGATTCTATTAAAAATACCGTTTACCGATCGTGCTAGAGCCCCTACTATTTGTGTCTTTCCAACACCTGGAACATCTTCAATCAGAACATGCCCATCACATAAAAGTGCTGTAACAAGTTGTTCCAATACCGGCCTTTTACCGACTATTATCTTCTCAATGTTATCAAGCAAAACCTTTATACTGTTGTTCATTATTCCTATGCTCCTTATAATTATGACTTTATAAAATATTATACCATCAGTTAATAACCAATAAAATGATTTTATTATATTATTTATTACATAAACTTATGGGTACTAAATCTTGTCCAACCTAATTTTGTACAACCTTATAAATAACTCTATCAAACAACAGGTACTTCGTAAAAGCAGCAGTAAAAGCAATAAGGGATAGCAAACGCTATCCCCCATTACCTAATCAATATTACTAATCATCCATCCCAAATCCCTGCATCATATTTTTTTCTGTTTCTAACGCTCCAGGGAAATCAAATTTCTGTGGAGGGCTGAATTCGTCAAATGGGAATTCTATTGTTTCGAAAAGTTCGCATGGATTTTCATCAGTTGCTGCTATGCACTCTTTGTTCGGGAAACTCAACATTAGAATTGGTGCGTAAACATTCTGAACATTCTTCTTCTACAGTACTAATGATTTTAGACCATTTCATAATTGTGCAAGAATCCATATCCTTCATTTGCTTTACTAATAATTTAAGTTCCACTCTTTCATTAATAATAGAAAAAAACCTTTCAAGTTCAGGATCATTGGAAGTCAAATTAGCAACTGTTAATGCTAGACTTTCTGTAAATTTATAATTTCTTATATTAGAACGTCCTAATAAGTAGTCAAGTGAGACATTAAAAAAATCGGCTATTTTAATTACTGTCTTCAACTCTGGATCACTGCCTCTTGATTCCCAATTTGCAATACTTGTTCTTGGTATCCCAAAAGCTTCTCCTAAATCCTTTTGTGAAAGATTTTTTTCTTTTCTTAAGAGTTTTAGTCTCTCTGCTAATACTGCCATAAATACTACTACCTCTTATTAATAATGTAAGATTATTTTAAATATGTTATAAGTATTAACATATTTATATTGGTTATACTATACCGAAAACCTTGGTATCGACTTTTAATTCGTTATACATATGAATATTTAACTTCTCTTCAAAGGAGTTTATGGTATTTTTGAAACATTTTTTAATAAGGGTGATTTAAATATAGTATTTACTTCAAAATACTTTCAGCCTGATTCAGACTCTTTATATCCGTCATTTAAATTTGTTGCACCAATAATTACAGACATAGATGAAGAATTAGATTTTCCATTTAATCTACTAAAAGGACATAAAGTTGTTTATATATCTATGGGCACAGTTTTTAATAATACTCTGAATTTTTATAAAAAATGCTTTGATGCTTTTAAGGCGATAATATAAAGGTGCTCCTTTCTGTGGGAAGCAGGGTTTCATGCTGTTGCTTCCTAGGTGCATTCAGGTCCATTAACAGCCAGGTAGTTACTATGCTTTTATATGGTGAAAGCCTACTTGTACGCTTTCTTTTGGGTTTAATCTCTTGGTTAAAGTCTTCCTTTTCAACATATTTTTTTACTGTTGAGAAATCATGTCCTGTTATTTCTGAAATTTTTCTTAAGCTTTTACCTTCATATTTGCTCATATTTTTGATACGATATATTTGTTCCATTGTCAGCATCCTTTCTTTGCCCCTTTAGTCTAGTCACCTAAAAGGGTATTATATTAATGGGGTGCTTGCAATGGATTTTCCATTTTATGCGTGTTTTTTTAAGTTCCGCAGTGCTTGGTTTTTATTTTACCGAAAACAGTAATAATTTTCTTGCTATTGGCCATTTTTAACCGTATCTCGGCTGTACCCGTAAAACATATACTAGCTAGTTAGCTTTTTGGGTATTTTACACGAATCTTGCTAGCCCCTTATTTAATAACATTCATTGGAATTTTAAAAATTACCATAGTACCGATAAGGAAGAATATTGAAATAGTCCAAGCAATTAAAGGCTTTTTGTAATGAATCCTTAACATGGTAAACATTATCATAGTAAATTCCATCCATTATCGTAACCGAAGCATTTTTGTAATACAAGCTATAGCCATGTATCTCGTTTTATTAATAAAATATATTTATTATACCACTGTTAAGTAACATGCTATAATAAATAAATATATATAAGAAAAGAGGTGCTTTTTTATAAAAGCAAACTATACAAAAATAAAAACAAATGAATATGAAACTGAAGGGAAAGTTGCATACATAAAATTGCAAAAAAAAGATGGTACTACTATTAATACTATAATAGATGCTGAAGACTTAAAAGGAGTTTTGGAGAAAGGTCCTTGGTTTGCCCAGTGGCATAAAGATTTTAATAACTACCTGGTACAATCTAAACACGAAGAAACTGTGGGTGGTAAAAAACAAATCGTAAAACAAACCCTACAATCATTTTTAATGAGTGTCCACACCAAAGCACCTATTCGCCACTTAAATGGAGATACCCTCGATAACAGAAGATGTAATTTGGAATTATACAAGCAAGATAAGGTAAATGACTATACAGAATTCAATAAAGATACTATCGCCATCATTTTACGAGATAAATATGGAAAGGAAAACGGAAAAACTCTTATTGATAAAGAAGACCTGGAAAGAGTAATTGGAACCGGTTACCGTTGGGTTTGCCACAAAATTAACAAACAACCATTTGCTGTTGCAAATACACCTGGTGGAAGGATATTCCTCAATAGATTTGTTATGCAAACAGTTGATAACCAAATAACCAATGCAATTAATCTAAATACATTAGATAACAGAAAAGTTAATTTGGAACATATTGTTTTAGAAGAAGATACACCAGACAGCTTTCACAAAAAATTTTAAGGAAAGAAAATATTATAAAGGCCTAATGGGAGCATAGATGCTCTCTACTGAAAAGTATAGTTTAAAAGTAGCTTAAATCTACGTCTTTGAGGTTTTAGAAATTTCTTAATTAATTATTGAAGAATTTGCTATGCTAAACTAAAACTTAAAAGCATTGATATAGCAGTTTTCAGAATTACCCTTCAGTAGAGAACACAGATGCTCCCATTAGGCCTAGTATGGAAAACTATATGCTACATTTGTTAATGAATAATCATAAACAACTTGGCTTCTAATGAAATTATCTGCATAGAACATTACTACAAAGAGAAAGAAAAAACATACAAGTATTGTTAAAAATGATACATTACAAACAAAGAAGGGAGACCTAACTTAGAGGAACAAAAAATTTGTCTTGACAATTGAGACATTGTATGTCAGTGTATCACCTACATTTAAGACATTGGGTATGGCTTCTGATGCCATTGCTGTTCATCAAGCAAATCATCCTCAAAGCTGCGAATCTTTCCATCCGCATTCTGAAAGAATCTTTTTGGCCTCATCAAAAGCAGCATCCTTAATCACCGCTTCAGAATTTCACCAGGGCATTTTGTCACAAACATTTAGAGCAGGTGAAGCCAGAAAAGGCTTTGCGGTTGTTGCAAATGAAATACGTAGGCTTGCATAAGACTCAAAGAATACTGTTTCAAAAGTACAAAATGTAGTAGAAGAAGTAACCAGCTCTGTTGAAGCATTAATTGAAGATTCCAAGGATGTACTTTATTTTGTTAATAGCAAGGTTATAAATGATTATAATGTATTAGTAAAAACAGGATAACATTATAGTCAAGATGTTGATTTCACAAGTTAAGATAATGACAGCTACCCTTTCACTAGGCCTATAATGAATAAAATGAAAATACAATAATAAACAACTACAACAGTCTCTATACTTAAATAGGCGACTGTTGTTTAATTCTGAGATGGTTCACTTTTTATATAAATTATTTCTTACTTTTTATCGTTGCAATAATACCTTGAACTCAGAATTTATTATATCAATATTTTGAGGAGATTGATTCATATCCAAAAGCTGTGTGTGCAGCTTTTTTATTTCATCATACTTACCGATTCTATTATATATTTTCCCAAGTCTAACAGCATACTTTATAAGGGGATCAATCTTGTAAGCTTTTAATAAACACTTTATTGAAAGTTGATACTTACCTTTTTTATATAGTGAGCTGGCTGCATCACTTGCCTCACGGCTAGTTGTTAACTTATCAAGAAATTCTTTCTCATTTTCATTCTTTTCTATCTCATACAGGTTGTTTATTGCACCCCGATTATTAGGATCAATCCCTAGGGCTTTGGAGTACATTTTTTTGGCTTCTTCAAAATTATCATGCAGCTTAAAATATTTTGCAAGCCTGGTACAAGCAGCAGAGTTGTTGTTATCCATTTTCAGAATCATTTTGTTTATTTTGAACGAATTTTCTCCCCAATTGTTTGCCAAGGCCATTTCGACGGCTTTGCTTATTAATTTGTTAAGTATATCTCTATTCATTATAAAACCACCTTTCGTTATATTTTTTCCAATATCCAGGCTGGTCATACCAAGGATGTAGTCTTTGTCACTGCTTCAGAGAAGTAAAACAGCTATATGCAACCATCTTGTAATCCAAGCTGGACTTGAATGTTAATGCTGTTGAAAGGTAAATTACTATCGATAGTTTTAAATTCACTTAGCAAATTCACATATCCACAACATTCACACCTGAACCTCAGACCATTTAATTTTGTGACTTCCATATCAGGAAGATTAAACATTACTGATTTGCAATTGTAGCATACCAGTGATTTGAAATTAAACATTATATTTTCTCCTTTCATTTAACAATACACGAGGCAAATAAAAAAGAAGAGCCAAGACTCTTCCATTTACCAAGTAAATAGGATATTACAGCACAAGTATTACTAAATGAATGGGCTATATGCAAGGTACATACCTTATATTACAAATAATTAAAAAACCTTAATAATATTGGTAAAAATAAATTTACATAATTCATAATGTAATATTGGCTAAAAGCCTAATTCAGCATTTGGTTCTCAGTATATCGATTAATAAATGCCAGCATGTTATAATATCATAATAATAACATATTGGCAATATGGGATGGAATGGTAATATAGTGGATTTCTAAGAGACTAGAATTTTAATAGGTATAAATAAAATAGATTTATTGATGTTACGTTTGATTATAATAGTTTTATTTTAGGAGTCCCGCCAACATTTCCGATAAAACCCACGCTAAGACAATAATTGGAAGCAAGATGGCGTTTTACCTATAGGCCTAGTGAAAGGGGAAAACCTCTTATACTGTTATACTGCAAAGTGAGTGTAAAAAAATGGTTGTTTATAGAAATTGGCCTAATGGGAGCAACCGTGTCATTAGGGGCAAGGTAGATCTGAAAGGTAGTAAAATAGCCTTTTTCGCAGATTGCCTTTTTTATAAATCTTAAATTTGCTTTATATGCTTCAAAGCATTGATATGGCTGATTTTAAAATTTACTTTGCCCTTGGTTACAGCTATGCTCCCATTAGGCCTACATTGGCCACCTTTTATTCCTCATTCAAGGTCTATTTCACTTTATTTACACGTGCAAATGCTATTATTTCATCTGCTGCTTTTTTTGCTCCACCTGCATTTCTAAGTGATATAAAAATTGGCATTTCCTATTTATGCTTGGGTATTCCTAGACTGCTAAAAGCATTAAGGTGAACTATCTTGAAATGTATTTAACTGAAAGTGGTATATTAAGGTAAAATTAAACTTTCCTATGCATTAGAAAAAAGAGCCTTATGGCTCAGTTTTCCCCGCACTTCTTTATATCTCAGGAAAAAGGTTTGATTTTTAGTAGTCCAAACTGCTCGGCATACTTATTATATAGAATTAAATCGGTTCTTCCTGTTCTTTCTGCAATAGGCTTCATGCGAATTAGAAAAATTTTTTTCGCATCATCGGAGAGCTTTTCAAAATCATACCATGAATTTTCTTTCAAATTATTCACCTCATATACATAGTAACACATAAAAATATGATTGTCAGATTTATTTTCCTTATTATTGGCATACACTGATATTCATTTATCTGGTCACACGCGTGAGGAAGGACTTAAGTTGATGCATCAACTTGTCAGACCTAAGTACTTCATTCATGTCCATGGTGAATACAAGCACTTGAAACAGCATATTAATCTTGTGCAGTAGTTAGGTATGACACAGGAAAATATTTTGATTATGGAGATCGGACAGGTGCTTGAGGTCAATTCCAGCCAAGCCAAAATGAATGGGAGTGTCCCATAGAGCAAGGTTCTTGTGGATGGACTTGGCATTGGCGATGTTGGGAATGTTATATTAAGGAATATGAGGAGCTTTTAGAGGATGGACTGATTATTGTTGTTGTAACTGTACAGAAGGAAACCGGAAATATTAATATACACCCTTCTATCGATTAGTATAGTTAAATTTTTCTGATAACATATTAAAATATCTTACCAGACTGCTGTACCATACCATAGATAAAATTAAACCATGAGCAAAAGAATGTTATAATATAACTGAGGGGGCTATTATATTATGAATCAAGAATATCGCATTTTACAAATTGACCCATATCTGCGACCTTTTGCGGATGACATAGAATTACGCATGAATTGTTATAAAAAAGCCAGACGCAAACTAGTTGAAGACGACAAAATGCTTACGTCTTTTGTCAATGGGCATCTTTATTTTGGTTTTCATGCCAAAGAAAATGGCTGGGTATACAGAGAATGGGCTCCAAATGCTCAAGACGTTTACCTCATTGGTGATTTTAACAACTGGAATGACCAAGTTCACAAGTTGAAAAGGTTGGACAACGGGGTCTGGGAGCTACTTGTCGAGGGAGAACTTCCACATGGTTCAAGGGTCAAACTGAAAATCAAAGCCAACAACCATATATATGACCGTATACCGCTATATTGTAAGCGAGTAGTGCAAAACTCTGAGTCAAATCAATTTGACGGAATGATATGGAACCCACCTGTTCCTTTTAACTGGAATGACAAGGGATTTGTACCACAGCAGCCTTTATATATTTACGAATGCCACATAGGTATGTCTGGTGAAAAAGAAAGTGTATCTTCATTCTTAGAGTTTGCAGACAACGTGCTGCCCCGCATTAAAAAGCAAGGCTACACAGCAATCCAAATTATGGCTATCATGGAGCATCCCTATTATGGCTCCTTTGGATATCAGGTATCCAATTTCTTTGCAGTATCTTCTCGCTTTGGAACGCCAGAAGACTTTAAGGCTCTTGTAGATAAAGCTCATAGTGTGGGGATTGCAGTTATAATGGATTTAGTACACTCTCATACCGTAAAAAATACGGTTGAGGGATTAGCTGAATTTGACGGAACGGATTATCAATTTTGCCATCATGGAAACAAAGGTGATCATCCTGATTGGCACACACGCTTATTCAACTATGGAAAGCTAGAAGTCCAACATTTTCTACTGTCCAATGTTAAATATTGGTTAACTGAATATCACTTAGATGGCTTTCGTTTTGACGGTGTGACTTCTATGATGTATCATCATCATGGAAGGGGAACCGCTTTTGACAACTATAAAAAATATTTTTCCATGGATACCGACCTTGAATCAATTACATACCTTCAGTTGGCCACCGAGCTTGCAAAAGAAGTAAATCCCAACTCCATACTTATAGCGGAAGACATGAGTGGGATGCCAGGTATGTGCCTACCAATTATTGATGGTGGTATTGGCTTTGATTACCGCCTTGGCATGGGTTTGCCTGATTTGTTAATCAAGATGATGAAAACGAAAGACGAGAATTGGCATATGGGAAAATTCTGGAATGAGCTGACCAATCGTCGGCCACAGGAAAAAGTAATTGGCTACACTGAATCACACGACCAAGCACTCGTAGGTGACAAAACCTTGATGTTCTGGTTGGCAGACCATGACATGTACTGGAATATGAATAAGGACGGCAAAAACGAAAGAATTGATAGAGCAATTGCCTTGCACAAAATATTACGCTTCATTACCTGTGCTGTTGGAGGAGATGGATACCTCAACTTTATGGGTAATGAATTTGGACATCCTGAATGGATTGACTTTCCTCGCGAAGGCAACGGTTGGAGTTATAAATACGCAAGACGTCAATGGAGTTTAGTGGATAACCCAAACCTAAAATATGAGTATCTTTATAACTTTGACGCAGCTATGCTAAGCTTTTTAACTAGTAACGACTTGTATAAAGAACCTGCTCGTCTTCTATTGGTACATGAATCCAATAAAGTTTTATCATTTATCAAAGGGAATCATACATTCATTTTCAATTTTCACCCAAGTAATAGCTATGTACATATGTTGAGCGATACTTCCGCATTTAAGCTGGTATTTCATAGTGCTTGGCAGTGCTTTGGAGGTTTTGTGGATGAAGTGTTAAACACGGGGTTACTTTGTAAGGATGGTGTTGTGGTAGACCGTAGAACAGCAGTTGTGCTTAAATACAATCCATGATGTTGAAGTATTGCCGGGCAGGGAATAAATAGTATACTGAATTTTACATTTACTTTTATCAGAAAGTGTGTTATGCTACAATGACACACTAGATATCGCGGGGTGGAGCAGTTGGTAGCTCGTCGGGCTCATAACCCGAAGGTCGTTGGTTCAAGTCCAGCCCCCGCAACCATAAAAAATGAAGGCTTAAAAGATTAAAAATCTTTTAAGCCTTCATTTTTTATGGTAAATCGACCGCATTTACTGTTACTGCCAAGCAATAAATACTAAAGGTTATTGTAGCAAGGTGCCATTATTCTGCTAGCTTATTTGACCTTGTTTCAAAAAGTCATTAGACATTAACAAATGGCCAAAAACTAATTTTATATTCCCAAAATGCGGGTGTCGAGCTATTTTGCCCAAAATCTAATAAAATTGGACAGAGACGGTCAGCTTGCCGAAGTTGGTATTATTGGTTAGCACACTGAGAAGCGTTACTCATACCGGACCTAACAAGTCACCTTGAATTCTTAGTATTGGGGAATAGATAGTTCCGATCGTGCTTAGAATAGCGGTAATAAAAAAGGGTAAATCCCCCGAGATTGTAGCAACTCACAATCCATCAATCTGGGGGGCATTCTCTCTATCTATCAAATCAGAGTAAGGTTACAGCTTCTTTATCTTTAAATAATGTAGCTTTTCCCATGATTAAATCGGATAGCGAGAGACTGTCTTTATAATATAGGAATTGAATAGTTAGAAAATCAGCATTTCTTGATACATATTTGCCTTGCCGCTCACGAATTTTTCTACTTGGCTTATCAAAAACGGTTAGTACATCTTCGGGCTTTATTTCACTTAATTTCATCTCAATACCTCCTATGTTATAGTTTTTCCACGCATCAAGTTTGGGTAGTGAAGCACCTTCAGCATGGCTCTCAAAATTTGTTAATCCCCATATGAATCCATTCCCTGTGCATCGCACGAATTCTCATTGACACATAAAATTTAGAAAGCTACCTCAAAAGAGATAGCTTTATTCAACGGAAATTTAATCGAGATAAACATTAGTTGCTTGAAGACCACGTTGACCTTTTTCTATATCAAAGTTCACTCTTTGTCCTTCATCCAAGCTTTTGTAGCCATTTGACTGGATTGAAGAAAAATGAACGAATACATCATCTCCACCATCCACGGCAATAAACCCAAATCCTTTTTCTGCGTTGAACCATTTTACTGTACCATTATTCATATTGGTACCTCCATCAATTATATTATATTTCGTTGCAAAAACAAAAACACATATTCTCGCAAATGACCTTAAATCATTTACAAAAATATGTGCAAATAATTATCACTTTTAAATACTTTCTTAGTTTAGCATATGTTTAACGATTTGTCAATTAATCTAACAAAATATGGGTAAGCATAAAAACATGGATATTTATACTACTTTTATCCTTCCAATTCATTTCAGTTCATTTTTCAAATTTAAAATTAACATACTGGAATAAATATTAACAAATCCCGTATCCTCTAACATGAGTATATTTCATGGTAGATGATTCATTTGAATAAAACTATAAAAGTCGATCCAGATACTTTAAGTAGTATAAAAGTGATGTTAACACAAAATTTAAATTTAAACCAAATAAATAATAACCTTAAGAATGACAAAAAAGTTATCCTATTCCATACTACTTTAAGAGGATTAATACACCGTGAATTAGGTAAAACATGGGATAAGCAAAGTAAAAGCTGGATTGACCTGGACCCGATTCCTGCAAAACCAAAAAATTATATTAGTGGTCAATTGGTACTTGACGTAATTAATAATATTGAAAAGGATCACCTTTAGCTGAAAAGAGTGCAAAACCATTGGATAATCCCAAACCAAACCAGGATATCAAAGTCATTCCTGATAGTCCCAATGATCAACAAGACAATACGCAAACTATTCTCCAAAAAATGTATAAGCTTCAGAAAGATATTGATGAGATTAAAAAAATTGTTCTTCAATTAAGTAGGAATAACCCTGAAAATAAGATGATTGAAGTTGCTGACGAATTTATCAAAATTTATGCTAGCGAAAAAAGTAAGGCATATAAAACATCTTTTGCTAGTGAAAGCTGGGATTGAATAGAGTTGTTTTCTGTTTTTATCGATTTTCTGGCATATATTGCCCCATAATCTTCAGGCTTAAGTAAAATATCAAATTCCTTGTTCTGGTTCACCAAATACTTCCCCCTTGCATCCCTGTCCTTGGATTAAAAAGTTTATTACAAAATCAAAAAATCTATATTCTGAACGTTCGTCCTCATTATACTGAATAGTAATTCTCTCAACAGATCTTTCATTAAGTTTTCTCATGTCATTCTCCTTGGTATATTTAATTTTCTATATATAATAATTTATCACTTTAATTAATACCGACTCAATTTGAGTCCTACAATTATTATATGTGTAATAAAGAATCATATTTGTGCCACATTTTGTATTTAGGTTTAATAACCTGACTATTTATTGTAATATGTCTCAATACTGCACATATATTATTTACCAGTGTCATAGTTAGTCCTTAGAATTATAATGATATTTATAATCAGTGATATTAAAAGGGGCACTTAAAATGCAAAGAGCCGCAATTTATGTTCGTGTAAGTACTACAGAACAAGCCCTTGAAGGGTATTCAATACCAGCACAGCTATCACTTTTAAAGAAATATGCTGAAACATATAAATATATTATTTATAAAATATATCAGGATGCCGGTATAAGCGGCAAAAATATCGAAGATAGACCTGGGCTACTTCAATTAATAGAAGATGCAAAGCTTGAAAAGTTTGATTTAGTTATGATTTGGAAACTGAGCCGTTTAAGCAGAAGTCTATTAGATCTTTTAAGTGTTGTAAACACTTTAAATCAACATAAAATTTCACTTTTAAGCTACTCTGAGCATTT
The DNA here is from genome assembly GCF_036567765.1 of Pseudobacteroides sp. Taxonomy (NCBI): domain Bacteria; kingdom Bacillati; phylum Bacillota; class Clostridia; order Eubacteriales; family Oscillospiraceae; genus Pseudobacteroides; species Pseudobacteroides sp. The sequence goes on along the minus strand of NZ_DATCTU010000033.1, from coordinate 21,675 downwards.
TGATACTTCAACTCCAATAGGTAAAATGTTGCTTCAATTACTCGGCTCTATTGCAGAATTTGAAAGAAATACAATTATAGAAAATGTAAAACTTGGAATGAGTGAGAGATTTAAACAAGGTCTTAGCAAATCATCTATACCATTTGGGTATTACTATGAGGGTAAGAACATATATACCGATGAACATAAATCATTAGCAATAAAAGAAATCTTTAAGCGTTATTCAGAAGGTGCCAGTATAAACGATCTGGTAGATTACCTAAACAGTCAAGGATTTAAAAATAGAATAGACAGACCTTGGAGATATGAAGTTGTATTTAGAATGCTTCAGAATGAGTTTTATATTGGTTATGTTACTACTGGAAGAAAAGACCTAAAAACATCCAAATACGAGAAATGTAAAGGTATTCACGAACCTATTATAAATGATGAACTATTTATGGAAGTACAAAAGAAAATCAATAATAATAAAAAAGCTGCTTATGTCCGTAAACCGGATGCTGACCAACTGCTTTCTGGAATAATTCGCTGCCCTCTTTGCGGTAAAGTAATGTATTATGTAGAAAGCTGCAATACAAAAAAAGGTTGTAAATATTATACTCCATTGTATAGATGTGGTGCTTCAAATGTAAACCGGAAACAATGTAAAGGTTTTAGCATTAGTAAAAGGAAAGTAGATGAACAAGTACTAAAGAAACTTGAATCTATTATTGACCAAGATATAATAAATGAGTTGGCTCAGGCGGCTATAAACTTAAAGAACACTGAGTCTATTCAGGATAAACTAAATTTGGTTGAAATGAATCTTAATGAGGCTATTAAAGTCAGAGATAAGTATATTATTCTTTTTGAAACAGGAAAAGTTAATATGGATATTTTCTCAGACAGAATAAATGAATTAATCGGGAAAATCACTACTTACCAAAAAGAGAAAGAAAATCTAACAAATGAACTATATGCACAAGATGTTGATTTAACAGAAGTATTAAAGAGCATAAAGACATTTATAAATCTTTATCAGTTCCTGACACCCCAGGAAAGACGTGAAACAATCAGTGCTTTAATAAAAAAAGTAACCTTAAATTCAGATAAGGAAATTGAAATAATAGAGCTAGTTGGTGGCTTTATTCTGTGAACCTTCATACTGGTTTTGAACACATTTTTCTTTTTCAATTTTCCTTTTAGCTACACGGATCATCATTTCTACCATCTTATCACGGAAAGGCTTAAATTCTGGTGCTTTCAATATAAGGAGCCTTAATTCATCCATTGATATTCTTTTTTCCATTTATCTCACCCTTGTTGATATTACTATGCGGTGAGATGATTGTCCTATGAATGAAGTAAGAGTGCCTTTTCAAATTATCTATACAAATTCGGTTTTTAAAAGATTCTTAAGAATATTAATTGAATAATAAAGTTTTTACGTAAACGGTAAACCGGAAGTACCTACCAAAAAGAACACCAGATACCGCCGTGTTATCTGGCGATGCAATGAAAAATACAGGGGTTACAAAAATTGTAATACCCCGCATGTAACTGAGGAGGATATGAAACAATGTTTCCTCACAGCTTTCAACATGCTGATGGGTGGTAGGGAGGAGTTAATCGCCAACTGCCGCTTAGCCAAGGAGACTTTATGCGATTGCTCAGAGCTTGATGCTGAATTAGAGGAACTTCAAAGGGAAATTGAGGTAGTTACCGAACTGTCCAAAAAAGCAATCTATGAGAACGCCAGCATGGCTGTTAATCAAGATGAGTGGAGTAAGTGCAACAATAGCTATCTGGAGAGGCATCAAAAGGCCACAGGGCGGTTGGCTGCTGTTCGGCTTCAAGGATGGTACTGAGATTGAAGTATAGAGTTTTACAAATAGTATTAATAGTTGTTTGGTTGAATTAATTCATTTTATAATAGTGGCATTTTTCAGTTAGTAATATAGGGGGCATAAATTGTGAATGATCTTGTAATGAATGAAGCAAATTACAAAAAATTGTTGATTTAACGCCAGAACTTCTATGTATTACTGATTTTATGGCCGATTTAAATTTATCAAACTCATTAAAGACCAGGCACTAGAAACGAATCATAATCATATTATAGTTAATATCCCGTTCGAATATGATGGGGGGTGTCATTAAACCTATGTTACCTATTGAAAAATATTTTGGTGAATTTCAATTAGTTTATGCATTTTATGGGGCTATGCCTACAGGTGTTACTGTTTCAGAAACAGGTCGTATTTTCGTTTGCTTTCCGAAATGGGGAGACGATGTTAAATTTACTGTAGCGGAATTAGTGTGGGATCAATTGCAGCCTTACCCTAATTTAGAAACCAATTTAGCTAACCCCGAGAATATCGCAAATTCTTTCATTAGTGTCCAAAGTGTAGTTGCTGATGGAAGGGGAACTCTTTGGGTATTAGATACAGCAGCACCAAATTTTTCTCAACCCATCAAAGGAGGGGCCAAATTAGTCGCTGTTGATTTAAAAGACAATAAACTAAGAAAAGTATATACCTTCACAGAAGATGTTGTTCTGCCAACAACTTATCTGAATGACGTCCGATTTGATTTTCGTGTAGGAAAAGCAGGTTATGCATATATAACGGATTCTTCATCCAAAGGACCAGGAGCTATTATCGTGGTAGATTTAGAAAATGGGAACGCGTTCAGACGGTTAAATGGAACATATTCAACTTCACCTGATCCATGTTTTTTGCCGAAAGTAGAAGGTAAAGTTTTGATGAATCGAAACAAAGATGGCTCAACTTCCCCATTTAGAATGGCATCTGATGGTATAGCAATTTCTCCCGATGGAAAACTTTTATTTTTTTGCCCACTAACCAGTCGTCATCTGTTCTCGATCTCGACTGAAGCCCTAAGAGACAGAACGATACCAGACATGGATTTGCTTTATCATGTGAAGTATTGGGGAGAAAAAGGTGCATCTGATGGAATGATTACAGATGCAAAAGGAAATATTTATGCTGGAGACTATGAAAACAACAGTATTCGAAAAATATTGCCAAATGGCACAATGAAAACCATTGTACATGATCCAAGAATTTTATGGCCAGATACTTTTTCAATTAGTCCGGATAAATACTTATATTTCATTGTGAACCAATTACATCGGCAGGCAAGATTTCATTATGGAAAAGACCTACGACAAAAACCATATGGTTTACTACGTATGATAATTGGTGAATTACCTGCTCCTACCTTTTCATAATAAAAAATAAAAAGGAAAAAGCACTATGAAGACTAGAGTATTAGTTTTAAGTGCTCATATTGAAACCAGGATATAACTGATTTTTGCGTAAAAGTATAAACCAAATAAAGTTAATCCAGACTGTGAAACCCAATTCATAAACTATTCTATTAGTTCTAGAACTGGGTTTCTTTAGCAACAACTTATGAACAATTTGGTTTCGTACGGCTTGGAATATACTCTAACAACTTCCTTTTTATTACTGCTGTATATTTAAAACTGTATCTGCTGCCTGCATGTCAACTTTTATTTGTTCCTGTGGGTTTTGAGGGTGATAATAACCCTTTTTCGTCATATAAGCAGCTATTCTTTCATGCGTCTTTATAGCGATATCAAGGTGTCTGCGAAGTACCTCCCTAACTTCAGGGGTCGCTGTTTCAGAAATTGCTACAGCATAATTTCTAACCCCTGCTTTAGCGGAAATTAAAAAGTCTGTCGCAATGACCTGTTCTGTCATATCACCCATACCGGCCATATTTTGTAATAAGTTTCCCATAGCTTCACCTTCTTTCTACTTTTGGAAATTAATGTCAATGGTTTTTCGTACTCGCTGTCCCTTGGTTTAGAAGCTCTGATGATTGAATTAAGTCTTGAAGTTCTTTTATTTGTCCTTGAGAAACAGTAAAATCCTGCTGCATCAATGTTCTTAACTCTTCATCCTTAACTAATCCGGCCATTGCTGACGATTTTGTTGCACATACATTTTTAAAGGTGAGTAACTCATGAAGTTCAAATGTCTCATGTGGTGCTATTCTTTTTCCTGCTACCAATTTTTACACCTCCCTATGCTCTGTAAATATATTATTCTTTGCTGGATTTATCAATGCACTCCCGGATGGAGTACTACCTTAATACATCCATCGGTTTTTGTGTCAAAAACTTCGTATCCATGCTTTGCTTGATCCAACGGTAGTTTGTGGGTGATAATATCGCCCGGGTCAACCTTCTTTTCTACAAGCATCTGATATAAACGCGGCATATATGGGATGACAGGAGCCTGTCCCATTCTCAAATTGATGTTGCGATTCATTAAATCGCCAAGAGGGACACCATTATATCTTCCGCCATAAACACCAGTTACCTGTATCATTCCTCCTTTTCTAACTGCCTGGCTTGCAATGACAAAACTGCCTAAAGCACCGCCCTGCAGTTTTATGCCGGAAGCCAGGTATTCCAGCGGAGTCATCTTTCCGTCCATACCCACGGCGTCGATCACAATATCTGCTCCACCTTGAGTAATTTCTTTCAAATATTCTCCAGTGTTATCATGTTGTTCAAAATTAACTGTCTCTACGTTGTTATATTTTTTTGCATGTTCTAAACGATAATCAATATAATCTACTGCAATAACCCTTTTAGCACCCATCATCCAGCAGAATTTTTGTGCCAGCAGTCCTACCGGCCCGCATCCTAAGACAATGACGGTATCTCCGTTTTTCACCCCAGCGTTTTCAACACTCCAGAATGCAGTTCCCATGGCGTCTGCGAGCAGCACTAATTTTTCATCTTCTATCTCGCTGTTCTCTGGGATTTTGAAAGGAGTAAAGTTGCCATAAGGAACTCGCATATATTCGGCCTGACCGCCGGGATACCCACCAGTAGTTTCAGAGTATCCAAAGAAACCTCCCATTCCACCATGGGGATTTGAGTTATCACATTGACTTGTCAAGTCGTGCTTGCAATAAAAGCATTCACCGCAACTAACATTAAACGGAACGATGACCCGATCCCCTTTCTTTAACTTTGTCACCTCCGGCCCCACTTCCTCAACTACTCCCATGGGTTCATGACCAATGATATAGTTTTTAGGGAGGTTGGGAATCATGTCATGGATCAGATGCAAGTCCGAACCACATATCGCAGTCGTTGTAATTTTTACGATAATATCGTCAGGTTTATGGATTGTAGGGTCTTGAACTTCTTTTACCTCTACGTTTTTTATACCTTGAAATGTTACAGCTTTCATTATTTATATTACCTCCTGGTTTTAATAGTTTGGTGTTGCAAATGAACCAAGCCTGCTAGTATCGCCAGGGAACAACTGCAAATTGGCAATTTGAAGTGCTGCCTGGGCGGACATTTTATCCAGATTAAATTGTTCTGTCGGTTGGTAAGGATGGAGCCACCCCTTGTTCATCATTAGCTCTGAGACTTCAGCGTGTAGGTCAATTTGAGCATCCAACATATTGCGTATCTCTGTTCTTGCTTGTGGATCTGCGATTTCTGTTAATGCAATCGCACAATTTCTTATTCCGCTTTTTACATTCAGTAAGAAATTCAGGGCTATTGTTGAATCTACGAGACCAGGCATTCCCTCCGCGTTTTCAATTTCCAAATAGTCGTTTTTCATCGGTCCTTTTATTGCGTTAATAGGTTTCTTTTCATAGTCCATAAGTGATTTCACCTCCAATTATTGTGGTTGAGTTTTGCTTAAAAGCCCTTGTAATACATTTACTGCTTGCATGGATTGCTGTACGTCTTTTCCTAGCAATGCTTTTAAGTCCTGATCAAACACGACTCCCTGTATCAACTTTGATGTTGTCATGCAGATGGTTTTAAAGTTTAGCAGTTCATGTATTTCCATTGTTTCATGTAATGTCAAATTTTGTTGTGTCATATGTTCACCTCCAATTTTTCTTATTCCGTGCATATTTTTCCCCAATGAACTGGACTTATGTATTGGTTCTGTGAGGATACAATTATTCGTATGATTATTCCAAATAAAAAAGCCTCCTTAATCTCGTTTTCATCAAAACCGTGAAAACATAAAGAGGCATATTTATATCATTACTATATTTCCGTTCTATAGATTGGCAAGGCAGGGAATAACATCATATGATTAAAAAAAAGAAAAAGCGTGGTATACACGCTGATACCACAAACAGTCACATAGATTTTCAATCAACCAAACATTTTTCGTAATTCTCTACGAAAACTTTTTACCTTTTTGTTTTACCATGTGTCCTTCCATTTCAAGCAACATTTTGTGATTATCTGTACCACCTGGAAACTTTTCGTTAAGCTCACCTTTTGATTTTAATGTACGCCAATAAGGGGTAACATCTGTCTTGCCCCCGATAATGTTTTCCTCTGCCGCAAATGCTTCTATTTTAGTGAAAACTCCAGTTGTAAGAGGACAAGTTACTGTAGCCCCGTGCTTCTTTGCGAGCTTTTCACGGATAATATCCGTTGTAATTAGTTTGCCCTTTTCTACCGTATGCATTAGCTCGTCAACCTCTGTAGGGGCTGGGATAACCATACTACCTACTCCAAGGCGTTTAGTCATTTTTTCTTCAATTGGTTCTACTTTGGGTAGCCCGTTACTAATCCTCAATTTTTCATTCCAAGTCTTTTTTGCCATAGGCACCCTCCTTGATTAACTTCATATTATGTAAGACACATTAATTAAGTCGTCCCTGCATTTCTTTGACTAGGTGGGTTAACCAATGTGAAGCCGTTTTCTTTTGACCAAATTCCCACGCACTCCACGCCTTATAAACGGACTCTGCTTTGAAATTCCCCTGTTCATTAGCTTTTGATAGTGTTAAATTAACCATGCTGTTTAACCTTTCATCGTTTTTAAGCCAGTCGAATTGGGTAAGTACATATGTCACATGAAGAATATCATACCAAATCAATGGAGCTTTTATCTTTACGAAGGTGGAACCCATGGCAAACATATAAGGTCTACGCTCTTTTCTTTGTTCCCACAGCCTTAATAATGTTTCTGCTCCCACTTTGCAGCAATCCCGGTCTTTCCAATCTGGAAAAAGTGCTAACAACTTCAACATTATAAGGGTTGCATAAGGGCATGGGTCAGCCTTCCGACCAGGGCCACGAAATTTACCCAAGTCAGGCGATACAATACATTCCCAGCCGACTTCGCTATTCAAATCAGCGAGATAATTTACGGCATTTTTAATTCTTGGATCATCCTTTAATCCCATTTTTGCTAAACTATAGAGAACTAATGGTGCATCACATAACATCCACGTCCATTGGTTTTGCCCTGTACCACCGTAAGAGGGTGAGATATTTACTTGTACTTGAAATACTCCTTCGGGTGAGATATGGCTGGTTATAATATCTACAATTGTTTTAATAATCGGGTCATCAACTGTAAAACCAATATCAGCAAGAAACGCTAACTTATGTATTAAATGGGTTGAGTCATTATGACTTTTCAAAACACTATCATTCCATGTAAGCAATTCTTTCTTTATGCTTTCTATTTGTACTTTATCAAAAATATCTGTATTGACAAAGTTTGCAACCTCACTCATAAGAAATATAACCTCCAAAAAGCAAAATATATAGAAACTTCCGTATTATATTCTATCTTTTATCGAAACAAAAATAAAGACGTTTAGGGTCAGTCTCTAGTTCGTATTTGTGGGTATTTACGTTTTCATATTCAATAGTTTTACGATTATTTGATATTGCTATTGTAAATACTAGTATTAAATCTTTTTCGAGTTACGAACTTATAGGAGAAGGGGGATTATACTGGGATATTTTGCTTACGGATTATTGTTATTTTGCTGTATTGCAGTTTTGGTATTCTTAATTGCTACAAAAAGGTTTAGGCTTAACAATTATATAATTTATTTAACAATGCTCGGAGTATCAAAGATTACTGACCATGTAATAGGTATTGGAAATGGACTTTATTACCATGTGCAAGGGGGCGTAGCCAAATATTACTTTGCACTATTTTATGATTTGATTGTTTATCCGACAGCGGGGGTAATATTTTCAATGCTACTGCCAAAAAATAGAAGTCTAGGGAATTTGGTACTGTTTAATGTCGCCGCCATTGTATTATCTACTCTATTTGAATTACTATATTTAAAACCTCTTAAGGTAATAATATATACAGGATGGAGAATAATCCCACATTCCCTTATTTTCTACTCATTATTTTTCCCTATTTTGACTTGGTATGCCATATTGATTAAGAAGAAAACTGACGGTAAGTAGAGTAAATGGATTTTTGACGGTTTGCAGAAAGAGTTAAAGGTTGAGTATTAGAGGGATGGTCTTTTGATGCCACTTGTTATAATAGCACTAATATTTATACTTCTATCCCTTAAATGGGGACATCGACAAGCTAAGGCATTTACTGTAATTTTGCACACTCCTTGGCGAAAGATGCACACCCCACCTTTGAAATCGTTTAAAGATTGCGACAGAGTGCATTGCATCATTTTATAGTAGATACGCCAGTAGAGGTGAGGGGACTCGAATTACGATGTAAAGAGCAATAGAAATAAAAATGTAGATAAGATAATAAAAGAGCATTTTGGTATCGATTATTATAACAGTTAATATTTTTAATTTCAGGTTAATGTAGATATCTCTTAATTTTAGATATGGTATTTTGCCAATGTAATTATAAGTTTTAAATGAATTTGGATGTATTAATATTATATGCATTGACTTCCATTTCATAATTTATCTAGTATATCAAGTAAAATTAAGAAAGTGGACATTGTGAAAATTCAAAAGAATCAGAAATTCAGCAGTCTCTCAACATAAGATCAAATTACGCACCTTAAATATTGTTCGGGAAGCAGAAATCAAATGCTGGGATAAGTAGCTGCACAAGTCTTACCAATTTAATTATTGAGAACAATCCCAGACTTACAACTACTCTTCTTCTTGGCACCTGATTTGCAGGTCCTATATCATCGTTGCAATCATCTTCATCATCTACTCCAAGAGTATCTGCAATACCTCTTGGTATCTGATCGATGCAGCAGCAGTCTTCGAAGAATTTGTCAAGAACATCCTGAATCTTTGCATTTAATGCTATAGGTTCAGCAACTTCCACTTTAGCTATAGGGAGATTATCCTGCTGCAGTTTTGATCCCAGATTGATTTCTTTTTTATCTATTCTGCAGTCGCCTTTGAAGTGAGATTTAAATATCTTCACATTGCCTTCAGAACCAAACAAGATAACCTTCTTGTCAAATACAACCAATCCTCTTCTTGTAACAATATCTACTCCGCCGTCATCCGGTACGAAGAAGTCCAGTGTTACTCTAATAAAGAATTTCACATCAACTGTAAAAAATCCTCTCTTGAACGGAACTTCTTCAATGTCGGCATAAACGTCCACTACCTCAGCACATCTCACTTTTACGTTTATCGCTTCATTAACGATATTCTGTATATTGTGCTTGAATATTACTCTTGCGTTTTCTATACAATCCTTTTCCCTGCATGAATCATATATTTTTTCTACTTGAATACAGACTGCTTCCCGGACCTTACACAAATCCTTTTCGTTTAAGAGTCCTGGAACTACTTTGTCATGATGCTTTTCATGGCCCATAATTATCCCCCTTATCAAGGAATTATCTCTATCAATTACATAATATGTAGTTTATAAATTTTTGTTACTTAAGGCGTTAATTTTTTTAAACTTTTCTTTAATACTGTATATATATTTTTTTTGAGCATATTATTTTAGTATGATCATTCTTTTTAAGGTATAAGAGATGTATAATTCAAAAAATAAGCAGTATGTGTTCAAGCAGTCTACTGGAAGTGTATGGAACTTCTTCTCCGATGAGAGGAAGGGGATATGCTATAGCATCCTCTCAAAAAGAAATACCTGGTCGGAGCCTGTTATAGTACATAAGGACTTTTTGCCTCCGTTTTATATAGATATGGACTTTGAGGATAACTTCCATGTTCTGTTTCAGGATAAGCAGGGAAATATTTTTTATACTTTTTTAGACAAGTCAAATGTAAAAACTGTTCAGGTATTAAAAAGCAACATTCCCTCAGTCTACAACAAATATCTTCAATTAACAGCGACAAGAAACAACATCAATATATTTTTTATAGTGGATCATAATAACTCACACATCCTGGCACACCAAACTATAAGCGGAAAAGTAATAAACCCTCCAAAGGTTATTGACTATATATTTAAGAACGAACATCCCTATTCTATACTGACAGACAAGTCAGGCAGTATTTATGTATTCTACCAGGTGTCGGACGGTAAATATATTCAAATAGGGTTTAAAAAATATACCCCAAGTCAAAAGACTTGGGGAGAATTTACTTCAGTTACCAGGTATAACGGCGACTGCCAGTTTCCAAAGGCCGTAATTGATAATAAGGATATAATAAGCATTGTTTACCAAAGAAAGACCGAAAAAAACATAGAATTGGTATATCAGCAAAAAGTCCCGGAACGCAACATGTGGAGTGTTGAAACTGTTATTCACAGCTCTTCCTATTCATTCAACAACTCATCTATAGTTCTTTCAAACGGTAACATTAATGTTTTCTGGATAAGGGATGACAATATAAACTTCAGCATGTCAAGTGACTTAGGAAAATCATGGGGCAAACCTTCCAAATATAGTTTCCCTGTCAGTAAACAACTTTTATGCTTTTCATTCAAATCAAACAATCCTTATGAATGCGACAAGGTATATGCAAAAGAAATTCCAGGAAGCTATTTGAATGGATACAGGCTGGCCTTTTATCAAGAAGGCTCTAATAATACCAGCATATCTACAGATGAACTAAAAAGCATGATAATAGATGGAATGCACCTTCTAAAAGGTAATGTTGAGGACCTTATTGAGTCCGATAACTCAATAAAAGACAGCATATCAAGAATTGATAACATGTATAAAAATATTCATAAGGAACTAATTAAGCAATCAGTTAAAATATCATATCTGGAAGGTGAGATTGCAAAATTAAGAAATAACGTTAAAGTTACTGAAAGCCCCTCTAATCATGATAATTTGGAGAACCCTGAAAATGAGGATGAATAGAAAAAGAGATAATATAAAAAGTTCCTTTCTTTCGGAAAGGAACTTTTTATCACGTTTAAACCCAAAATGCCGTTCACCTAGATTTTGACACCTAGCCCAAGCTAGGTGGGTGTCCTGATACAAACTTTTAGCTTCCACTGCCGTTGCACTCGTGAAAGAATGTCGGAATTAAGTTGTGGCCTGCTATACACTTATAAACACCGGACTCCCGTATTAACGTTGTAGGTTCAAAATATAGGCATTATCGAACACCCCAGGATTAAATCATTTATAATATACGATTAAAAACTTTTAATTAGTATAGAGTTATTATACCACCAAAGGATAAACAATAACAATTGATCTTTTTTTATTTATTCCTTGTTTAAACTCAATAGTACTTATCAAACTTTTTCTTTCTCTTTTATTCTGAGTTTATATTTATATTTCAAATTAATGCAGTATATATTTACTTCAAAATTCCTTTTTTATATATTTATTCTTATTATATCCAGGCTTAATCACATATATTTCCATTATAGGTGTCCTGTTCAATGCAGCCTCTCTTACCACAACATCAGTGTACTCCTCAGGAAACTTCAGACAATGCCCGCACCCACTTTTTGAAATTTGACATGGAATTGAAACAACCTCAAAAACATATCCCTTTCTTTCCAGAATTGAACATACCTTGTAGGCATAATTACCAGATTCCAATATTCCCAGGCAATCCATAAATCTCACTCCAAATATTTATTGTGTATTAATTTATGTTTGCGTAAGAACATTTGATACTATATTAAAAATGTAATAGTTTTATGACTTTTAATACATAAATACATAAAAAAACTTATGCCAATATAATAAAACATTTTATCAGCACAAGCTTTATTTTTAATTGAATCATATTTTACCTATTTAGAAGGAATAAACTGTCTTATCCATGATCCAAACCCTTTAGGATTCCTGGTTTGTATCAGAATGGTACCCGGTCCTCTAAATCTGCAGACAATACCTTCACCGGAGGTTATACTGGAAAACCATCCGCTTGCAGCCTTCTCCATTTGATAATTCATATAATCAGGCCAGGCAACGAGGTGACCGTTATCTATAAGAATTTCTTCCCTTTCCTCCAGATTTATTGCATGTATTGCTCCATATGAGCTTAAAAAGACCATACCTTTTCCACTTACTTTTAATATAAAGAACCCTTCTTGAGAAAACAACCCTTTGAATAAGTTCTGCATCTGGGTTGATACTTCAATTCCGTGAGTGGCAGCAAGGAAACCATCCTTCTGCACACAAAGACCATATGATCCGTCCAGCTCAATATCCTGTATTCCACCAGGGGATGAGGTTGCCAGCAAAACCGTTCCTGGCCCTCTTCTTGCATAAAGTGTCTGAAAGAAAAATTTTTCTCCTGCAAGCATTCTTCCAATACCTTGAAGAAACCCACCTTCCATTTTACCTTCAAGATCAATTGTTGGTGACATAGATACCATTGCATCAGACTCAGCCTTCATAAATTCGCCTTGCTCCAGCTTAGCCTCAACAATAGGAAATGCACCCTCATATAGTATTTTATATTTCACCTATTGTTCCCCCTTAGCCCACTTGGAGTCCAAAGTTTCCACAAAGGGCTTTTAATCCTCCTTGAAAACCGCTTCCAACAGCACTAAATTTCCACTCACCGTTATATCTATAAAGCTCACATACAACTATTGCCGTTTCAATGGAGAATTCTTCCGCAAGGTCATATCGTAGAATCTCTTGGTTAGTCTCTTCATTTACAACTCTAACAAATGCATTTGATACCTGTCCGAAATTCTGCTGTCTTGCTTCTGCATCATGAATAGTAACAGTTATAGCTATCTTATGTATTTCAGCAGGCACTTTACTAAAATCAATTTTTAACTGTTCATCGTCACCTTCTCCTTCTCCGGTTCTGTTATCGCCGGTATGAATGAGGCAGTCATTCCTTCCTTTCAAATTATTATAGAATATAAAGTCATCATCTCTTAAAGCTTTTCCATTTTCATCAAGCAAAAAAGCTGAAGCATCAAGGTCAAATGCACTTCCCCCTGAATACTTGTTGGTATCCCAACCCAGTCCTATTATTGCCTTTGTCAATCCTGGATTTGTTTTTGTTAAATCTATCTTTTGTCCTTTTACTAAGCTAATAGCCATTTTTATCACCTCATACTAAAATAAAATACGGCGCCCCAAAAAATTTATTACTTTAACACTATTTGTAAAATACCATTAAAATTAGCTTTTTGAAACGCCCTACCTGTTAGTTATTTTATTATATTTCCCTTAATTCAAAGTTTTTATATATTAATACCAAAGTTTTTGCATAATGCGGCCAAGCCACCCTGGAATCCGCTTCCAACTGCATTAAACTTCCATTCTGCACCGTTTCTGTACAACTCGCCTACTACTACTGCTGTTTCTACGCTGAAGTCTTCGCCAAGGTCATATCTGATAAGTTCTTCACCGCTATCTTCTGCCATAATACGTATAAACGCATTGGATACTTGTCCAAAATTTTGTCTCCTTGCCTCTGCATCATGTATAGTAACTGTAAAATCTATCTTGCTAACCTCGACAGGAACTTTACTTAGGTCAACCTTTATCTGTTCATCGTCTCCATCACCGGCACCTGTGAGGTTATCTCCCATGTGTGTTACAGATCCTGAAGCATGGTTCAAGTTATTATAGAAAACAAAATCAGCATCGCTTTTTACTTTGCCTGCATCATCCAATAAAAATGCAGCAGTATCAAGGTCGAAATCGGAACCCCCGTCGTATTTATTGGTATCCCAACCCAATCCAACCATTATCTTTGTAAGACCTGGATTAGTTTTTGTTAAATCAACTTTTTGTCCTTTTTGTAAACTTATTGGCATAAAAAATCCCCTCTTTCTTTTTTTAATATTGCTTGATAACTTACTAAAGTATATTATCGGCAAAAGTTTTCAATTTATTATACATTATATAACAATTTAGAAAAAAATAAAATTAATTTTTTTAATATCTAAATTAAAATATTAAATTTTTTTATGTTTTTTATTATTTTTTTAATTACCTCTAAATATTCCTTTAAAAATATCAAAAATATTTGATTGATTTGCTGGTTTTCTTTTTTTTAATTCCTTTAAAATTTCCTTTGTTATATTTAAATTAAACTTAACATCTTCCAAATTATGAGTATCAAAAAAATCGCCTTTTATTCCGTTTTCTATATTGTTATAGCCTGTGGGCGAAAAAATAACTATATCCAACCCTATTGCATTTAGTAAAGCTATCGTTACATAATCTTCTATACTAAAAGGTCTTTCATTGTTGTGATATATCATAAGCTTGGGTATTCCGAAGGGATAGTCAAACCTCTGAAGAAGCTTCAGTATCTCTTTATCCAGGCTAAACAAAGTTGATATTATTCTCATTTTAACAATTAAGTCAACTTCAAATTTGAAGTACTCTTTTTGTAAAAGTTCATTAGCCTTATCAAGTAAATTATCCTGTATGGATGTCTTTAAAAACGATAACGTATAATCCCTGTGTGCCTTAATTTTATTTTTATCAAACAACCCATTATTATTAATAAGGTATTTGTATTCCATTTCTTTGGTAGACACATTAGAAAATGGTACTTTGTCAATAATATAAACAAAGTCACCCTTTTCATGTATCAGTTTATTTATATCTTCCCAATATTTTGTTAAGTCTTTATAAGTTCCGTTTATTTTAGCAAATATATTTGGAATAATTACAGTGTTATTATATATTCTGAAGCCACTTCTATACCTTGCTTCAATATTCCAGAAGGAAAATATTTCTTCATAAGTGGTATTAAGAGTAACTGCTTTTATAGGAAAATCTTCAAACTGTCTAGGCTTAAAGAGATTAGGATTTTCTGCATTTATAGTAGTCTCAACGCTTTTTTCCGCCTGATAGGCAGTTGTTGCAATTGTAACAATGCTTTCTGACTTTGGGAATTCCTTTAATGCTATTTTTCTTTGAAATTCAAGCTTAACACTGAATTTATTTTGTGGGTCTACATCCTTAAACTCAGAATCGGAAAAAGAATTAAAATAAAGTATATCAAACCCTATATTTGATAGAAAGATCATAAAGTATATCTCGTCTCTTTTTACTTCTCCATAAAACATAAATTTGGGATTATGGCCTTGTACGTCAAACTTTTTAAAATAGCTTAAAGCATATTTTTCAAACCAGTAGATTATTTTAATGCAAAAGTTTTTAACTATGCTTGGATTCTTTGGATGCTTTTGGTTTGACATGAAAAAATCAAGACACTTTTCAAACGCCTTTTTTATTATAGTATTTTTAAAATCACTGATTGGAAATTTTATTAATCCTGCACCTGACAGATTTGCTGCAAGATATGGAGCCCTTAAGTTGGTATCGGCTTTTATTTCATCCCAAATAATATTAAGCTTTTCAATTACTTGAGGATTAACAAAGGTATCAAGCCTGTTTTCAAACCTATGGTAAATACCTTCCATTTTTTTTAACTGAAGCTCCAGATTATAAAGCTCATTAAAATATTGATTATCACTATACTGTTCTATGCCTATAATTCTGTAAAAATATACAGGTAGACTTAATAGTCCCCCACTTATGCAATAACCTCTTCTATCTACAGGTTTTTGTAAAACATCGCGGTAAATGTCGTTTGTTAAAATATTGATGGTGTTGTATTCATTGAACGTTTCCATTTATATCACCTGCTTGATATATAGCTTCTCATCTATATTAAATCAAAACTATCCGAAAATAACAAGCGATTTTTGGTTTGTTGTTCTTTTTAGTCACCTTCCTTTTAAATCTTTAAAACAAATTAAAATGTAATAGACCTATCACTTTTAATACAAAAATGTCTTATTATTTAATTAATGTTATCATTATCATATACCAAAACATCAGCCATTTCTATTTTAAATCCCTTAATTTCATTTTCCTTTGCCTTTTTAATAAGATATTCATATCTTATCTGACATGCTTTCATCATATATGTATAATAATCTACTGTTTCCTTATCATTTGCATAATTGAAGTTTGAACTGGCACAAATCCAATCTCTTCTGGCATTTTTTATACTCTCAATAAGTTCATTATATTCATCGTTTCTAGTGTTTTGAAAACTAGTCTTTTCTTTAAGCATGAATAATTTAGTCAACTTTGATATTATGCTGCTTTTACCCTGATCCAATACATTATTTTTTAGTGTACCAGTGCTCATGGAATATCTCCTTTACCTAAATATAGTCTATAATATTCAAAGTATAAACAAAATTTCCATTGTTTATACACCCATGAGCAAAATAAAATTAAATCTTATAAGTCTATCATATAACCACTATTAATATAAATCAATAACTAACAGGACTTGCAAACTTGCATACAATCTTATCTTCTTTAATCTCAATGACACAATAAGTAGGTCTGTCAGACTCCGCTGGCATACTTATACTTCCGGGATTTAACACCATCATTTTCTCATAATAAAACTCTTCGGTTTTATGGGTATGTCCAAAGAAAACGGCATCTGCTTTTAGTTCTATTCCTTTTGATATTATTCTTTTATAATCGCCTTTAACATTATACAAGTGTCCGTGTGTAATAAAAATTTTTTTGCCCCCAGCTAAAATTAATTTTTCCGAAGGATAATCCTTTGTCCAATCATTATTACCTGGAACAAATTCATATTTAGGTTTTTTTATTTCTTCACTAAGCTTTACTACATCTTTTAAAAAGTCGCCTAAATGAATAATCATATCTATATCTTTATATTTTCTTGCTGCTTTAACCATATTAAGGGTATAACCGTGTGAATCACTAAATAATAGTATTTTCATATATGCTTATTCCTTAATTGAATTTTTTCTAACTCTCTTTACAGCTTTTTTGCAAATACTTATATACGGCATTTGTTGTCTCATATCTAAACCTGCCCCAATCGACCCATCTTTCGTCTATTTTTAGTAGTGCATCTAGAACTTTTTCAAAATCCCCCAATTGGGCTTCTAAAACATGACTTACCTCCTTATCCGTTGCATCCTCAAGAAGCCTACCTCCAGTCTCATTTAATAAAAATACATATGAATAAAACATTGTATATGTTTCGCCATATAAAAATTTAAGCCTTAAAACACCTATAAAATCCACAATTTCTACATCAAGACCAAGCTCTTCTTTAGTTTCCCTTAAGACCGCCTCAACTATATCTTCGTTGTAGTTGATTCCTCCTGTAGGAACTCTGAAAATGCCTTTAGGATACTCCTCACATGTTATAAGTATATATCTGCCGTTTGGCCTCTTAACACAAAATACAACTTCTCCACGCCTATCCTCGTTTATAAGGTTTCTATTCTTAATAACATATTCTATTTTGGAGCATTTTATTTCAATGTCTTCCAACTTTGCTTTTGTATTATATTTTATACATAAACTTTTAAACTCATCCTCATTAAATTTATTCAACTTCATATACTAGTAAATCGCCTTTCTAAGATACAATTTATTGGTCATATATTGATACTTTCCGGTAAAACCCCGACATAGCAATAAATAACATATAAAAAAATATTGTTTTTTTTATTTAAAATTGCGATAATATAAATTAATTGCCCCATAAAAATATGTTACTCTCCATATTTTTATGGATTATATAGAATAAATAGGCTTTTATTATTAGATAAATTTTTTTGAATTTTTTATTTTACATATTTTTTATTTTACATATTTTTTATATTCACTCACTATTATTTTTAAATTTACTCTTAAATTGTAAAAGTTTAAAAAATATCTTATCTATAATTAATATTATAATTTATTCTATATATATACAATACTAAATTTTATAATAATTGGAGTGCTGTTTATATGAATGCTCAAATGCAAAGGACAAAGAAACCAACAAGTACTAAAAATAGGAATGGCAACGTAAAAAAGGTCATTAAAGTATCAATATTGACAGTTATTATACTCTCAGCTATGTTCGCAGGATTTTCCCTTTATTCTGTCGTAAATTATGATAGAATCTACAGTGGTGTTTTCGTAAATGGTTTTAACGCAGGAGGTCTTACCCGTGAAGAACTTAGCAAATCATTAAATACCAACTATTCAAAATCTATAAAAGATAAACAGATTATATTAAAGTACAAGGGTAAGGAAGAAAAAATTTCAATAAGCGATCTCAACTTTAATTACCAGATTGATAAGGCAGTTGAGAGTGCTTATAACGTTGCTAGAGCAGGAAATATTTTTAAAAGGGTTTACGATGTATTTAATATTGGAAAAGACAAAAAAGTAATAGAAATGACTTATACATACGACAAAGAAAAAATGGAAAAAGCAATCGAGAAACTAAACAAAAATGTTTCCAACCCGGTAAAGGATCACGAACTTCAATTTTTAAAAGATAAGGTTTTATTAAAGACAGGTCATCCAGGCGATAGCATTGACAATAGTTCTTTATATAAGCTTTTGGAAGATTCATTTAAAAAGGCAAGCTTTAAGGCTATAGAGGTACCATCAGTCAAAACTGACCCTAAAAAGATTGATGTTGAAAAAGTATATAACGATATTGTTATAAAGCCTAAAAATGCTGAATTTGAAACTAATGAAAAGAAATACACAATAAAAGAAGAAATTATGGGCAGAAGCATTGATAAATCAGTATTGGCATCCATAATAAGTGAAATAGAGCAAAGCCACGATACAGAGAAGGTTTTACCGGTTATTTTTTCAAAACCTGAAATAACTGCTAATGATATACAGAATAACCTTTTTAAAGACACCCTTTCATCATTCAATACACGCTTTACTACAGGAAATACAAATGATGCAAATAGAGGTGTTAATATAAGACTTTCCATTGCTAAAATAAACGGTAAAATACTAGCTCCAGGTGAAGTATTTTCTTTCAATGATACTGTGGGTGAAAGAACCAAGGCAGGGGGCTACAAGGAAGCACACACATATGTAGCAGGGCAAATAGTTGATGGAGTTGGCGGAGGTATATGTCAGGTTTCTACTACATTGTATAATGCTGTATTATATTCTGACCTTGAAGTAGTAAGAAGATCAAACCACCAGTTTACAGTATCATATGTACCATATGGAAGGGATGCTGCGGTTTCGTTTCCTGATGTTGATTTAAAATTCAAAAACTCTACAAAATGGCCTTTAAAAATTAATTGCTGGGTTTCAAAGGATAATGTCATTTATTTCACACTAATTGGTAAAAACGATACTCCCACAAAACAAGTTATATTAAACACAAAGACCATTAAGAAAATAGAGCCTTCAGTTAAAAATATAAATGATCCCACAATGAATGAAGGAACTACTTCTGTTGTTAAATCCGGGGGAAACGGATACATTATTGATACATATAAAATTGTTAAAGTCGATAATAAAGTTATTAAGGATTCAAAGATTCACACAAGCTATTACAGGCCTCTTACCCGTGAAGTAAAAGTAGGTACTAAAAAAGTTAACTCTAAAGTACAGACAACACCAGTACCCACTAAGAAACCTAGCACCACTTTGAGAGGTGCTGATGACTCCGACAATCCACCTGTTGATAATCCTCAGCCATAAACTCTGTTGCAATATATGGTGTCTATTAATTACCATTCAGGTAATTTAAATAGACACCATTATTTAATTAATCATTTATTCATTAGTAAGTATCTACACTTGAAGCATTATTTTTTCTTAAGATATCTGCAATACTGTTAATCTTATCCTCGTCTGTTTTCATACTAAAAAGAATTTTGCCGGATTTGATATCTCCTTCGTATTGCTTACTCTTATCTTCAGGAATACCTAAATCAACCAAACCTCCAACAATACTTCCAGTCACTGCACCAGAAAGAAGACCAGTTATAGGGCCGGCAGCTGCTATTATTCCCAATCCCGGTACTACCATACTGCCTGCACCAATAAGTAACCCTGCTAATCCGCCTAAAATACCACCGGTAACCACTCCATCTGAAATGTTATCATTTACAGCTCCTTTTGCAGTAGTATTACCATCACCCATAGTAGCTGTAGTACCTCTATCACTTTGTGATTCATCTTTAGTTACTATAGATATGTCATCAGTCCTTAAACCTTTTGATTTAATCTCGTTAGCTGAATTCTCAGCATTTGAGTAGCTATCAAACAAAGCAACAATCGTTTTTGACATTTCTCATGCCTCCCATTTTATCTTTTTCAATATTTATTATTTGTACGTCCACCTTTTTTAATGTCTAGGAAATTTTGGTGTAAACTGCTCATCAAAGTGTAATTAACTTTTAATATCATAAAAGTGCCTCATAGTGTATAATTTATATAAGCTTATAACACTTTAAATTTTAAAAAAGAGGTGTAAAAATAATGAAATCCAAGTTGTGTACAAAGTTAATAACTCTAGTTATCACAATCTCTCTTATTACTATCCCATCTACATCTTTGGCAAATAATCCTGTAATAGAAAATGCGGCAAACAACCTGGTGAGCCTAAAAATAATGCAAGGCTATGGAGACGGTGACTTAAGGTTACAGAATAAAATAAACAGAAGCGAGTTCGTTACACTTATTGTAAAAATGCTTGGTTATGACAGTGACTCAGATCTAAATACTGTTAAAATATCTTTTAAAGATGTTTCTAGTAAGAATTGGGCTTATAACTATATAAAGGCTGCTGTAAAAAATAAGCTTGTGATTGGCACCAATGATAATAAGTTTAACCCTGTTAATAACATAACCTATGCAGAAGCTCTGACTGTTATGGTAAGAGCTCTTGGTTATGAAAACACACTTACTGGGAGCTGGCCTCAAAGCGTCATTGGAAAAGCTACTGAACTAGGGATAAACAATAATGTTATTTTAGATCCAAATACTCAAATTACAAGAGGAGAGATGGCAGTTATCATCGATAATTCCATCTTGATTGATACTCTTAATTAAAACTGATATCTATAATTGCATTTGACAAAATAAATTGTACAAGTCTATAATTTAATGAGAATAAACATAAGAAATTTTTTAAAGGTGGAAGTTAATGCAACTTGACAGTGTTATTATAATTTTATTATTGCTTTTTATTTTTCCTATTATAATATTGTTTTCTAATCCAAATATATTTTTCATTATTACTTCAATAATAATTATATTGTCATCATTAAAGAAATTAAATATCATATTATTTGAGAAAAACCCAAATGACGAAAGTATTGAAAATGTTAGTGATGAAATGCCTGATGATTTTGAATCAATTTCTGAAATTGATTATAAAAAACTTGTAAAGGGTATTCGATCATTATGGAATTTTTTTGTAATTATATTTTTTGTTTACTGTATATTTTATGTAAACAGTATAATACTTAAGGAGATATCTGTTATTTTAATAGCTTACAGACTATTTAAGCTTTTTGACATACTCAGCATTATTAATTTTAGCAGTTCTATTCCTTTTTTTGATCGAATTAAAAACTTCTCATCATTTATTGCAAATTCCTTTTCTATCATTTTTATAACTATTGTATGCTGCAATAAATTTATTAGATTTTACTTATAAGTAAAATCTAATAAATTTAT